>CAYXWP010000010.1:0-17415 GCA_964468845.1 uncultured Candidatus Saccharibacteria bacterium
TATTAGCGCAAGGATTTATTGACTGTTGAACAGTCTGAATCACTTCGAGTTTTTCGTTTGAAATAATTTTGAGCACTAAGAATACTTAAATATAAAAGATAAGGAAGTAGATCAATCAAATCACGGCGGTCCCATATAGAAATATGTGCGGATCAAGTTAACTAGTATCGGTGGACCCCACAAAATGGGTTATACCGAGGGAAGCACAGCGATTAAATTCTCTGGCGCCCGTAGAGACTAAACGTTAACTATCTAAAAAACGCGCGATAATGTTTATCGTCGAAAAAAGATAATGCTATAGTCCAATGCAATGAGTAATCATTGAAAACATGCGTGAGACAGGTTGGTCTCCTATCTACTGTAGGCGTTGATTCTTGAGGGGATTTGACTCTAGTAAAGTATTGCTACTTCACAAAGTAATTTGTGATGACAATGTGGCTAATAACGGTGGAGGCTTTAAATTACTGTAAAATATCGGTCCGATATTTGCAGGTAGAATGGTTTAAAGTTAATACCGTGGGAAGTTGACACAAATTAATAATTTGGGTTTAACCCCGTAACGACTTATTCGTTTAAATACGAATGGACTTGCATGTTGAGGAATTGTTTCTTTGAAAACAACAGCTCATGCTTGTAATACGCCAACATCCGCCGTTCGAAAGAACAGGATGAAGATATAGTCTGTGCTCCTAGTGATAGGGGAATAACGCGACGAGAGGACCGAGTTGAACTGACCTCTGGTCTGACTGCTGTCCTACCAAGGGCACCGCAGTGTAGCTATGTCGGGAATGGATAACTTCTGAAAGCATCTAAGAAGGAAGCCAGCCCCAAGATTAGGAATCGTTTGAGACCCGTAAGAGATGATTACGTTGATAGGCTTTAGGTGTACGCACAGCAATGTGTTGAGCCGAGAAGTACTAATCCGTCGATCCTATTAGGAAATTTAAGAACCACAATTACTTGTCTATAACAACACAACAAAAATAAAGTTACCTTGATAAATATGTAAAAGCAGAAGTTTTTCCTATAAAACTTTTGTAAATAAAATTGAATTTTTTGTTCTGGTGGTTTGGCGCTGTGGAAACACCCGTTCTCATTCCGAACACGGAAGTGAAACGCAGTTGCGGCGATGATACTCGTATGAAGGGGAAAGTAGCTAGCCGCCGGTACAAAGTATTTAATTTTAATGATTTTGTAAATAACTATATCCTCGTGGTATAGTTATTTATATTACTATTTAAATAAATTTATGGAACAAGTAACAAGCATTCTCCCTGGGGTAAGAGAATTGATTAAGCAGTCAATACAAACTTATAAGAAAAATTATAAAATTTTGATTTCTATTGGATTGGTGCCTGTAGCTTTTTACATTGTTCATAATTTTGTAGTAACTGCATTAAATCAGAATTTACCCGAGACGTCAGTTAATATGATAATAATTGGACTAATTACAGTATTGTTCGGTCTATTAAGTTTTGTAGTACAGACATTATTTTACATTTCTTTAGCCAATGCAGCTCATGAAATAGACAGAGGAAATGTTTTGTCGCTAAAAGACGTATATAAAAAAAGTAGTAAATTGTTCTTCCCTTATGTATGGATGTCAATTTTGCTCACTTTATCAATCATTATCCCCACCCTCCTTTTTATTATTCCTGGCTTTATATTTTATTTGTATTTATCTTTTTCAGTTTTTGCATTAGTTGTTGATGATAAGAGGGGATTGCAATCTTTGGCAGTTAGTTATTATTATACAAAAGGTAATCTCGGTAAAATTTTTTGGAGAGTTTTTGCAGTTGTTTTGGTTGCTACTGGCTTATCTGTGATTCTATTTATCTTAGCCGTTGTTCTCTTTATGCTTTTTGAACATTCATACGATGTGAATGTTTTAGCCCCTAAATTTATAATATATTTTGGTGGTTCTAATTTTGCTGGGATGTCTATTATAGCAATTTGGACATTTATTTCATCTTGTATTTTTGCACCAATACTGTCAATTTACGGATATTTAATTTACAAAAATCTTAAGTTATTAAAACCAGAGCCAGCTCAGGATGTAGCTCTAAAGCCTCTAATGTCAACATTTAGGATCCTGATAATAGTCGGCCTTGTTGCAGTTATTCTTTTTACTGGTGTAATATTTGCTCTAGGTGTGGTTTCAGGATATAAAGGTGCTTTGGTTAAAAATAACTCACAATTGCAACCATTTACAGGCTCCTCAGTACAATCAAAGTTTCCTGTTAACTCGATTACTTTACCACTTAGACTTGAATCACTAGAAGACAAACCATTTATAAATAAGGAGTTAGGTTATTCTATTAATTTTCCCAAAAAATGGTTATCTGAAGTTGCTAGTGACGGGGTATTCATCTATCCGCCAGAGGGTTCTGGTATCATGGCGGATATTTTGATAGGTAAAAAAGATTTACCACCAGCAACAAACTTATATTCAGGCGAGGTTTTTATGGGACTAATTGTTGAGGGTCTTTTGGATCGTGCTTCCTCGAGTCTTTCAAACATTAGTTATCAGAAATACAATATATCTGATCAGGAAGTATATGCATTATCTGGAATGTTTAATGACGAGGTTAATAAAAATATAAATATTAATTACTACTTTGTTCGTGGTGAATCAAGTGTGTATATGATAGTCGCAAGGGCAGAATCTGATTCATGGCTAAAATATCAGCCACTATTAATTAATTCAATTAATACTTTCAAAAAAATATAATAAACAGTAAAAACTCCCATTTCATTTCGGAATAGGAGTTTTTTACTTTGCCTCGGCAGTTACGAATTGTTTTTATATACCTGATGCTGTTGAGAAACTAAACTCTGTTGTGCGTGTCGCGTTTCCAATTGCATCCTTTGATTCAAGTATCATATAGTATGTGGTACTTGTCGCTAGACCTGTAACGGTCACGGAATGTGCATTTACAAGAGTTGTACTTTCGATGAAGGGTGTAGACGTAGAGCTTATGTTTACAGGAGTGGAAGTTGAGTAATATACTTTTGTTGTTGCACTTTCATTTGTATTCCATGAAAGCTTGGCAGTTGTTGAGCTAATCACTGCAACTGCGTTGCTAATTGTCGGTGCTGAACTATCAACTACTGGGGGAGTTGCACTTGTCGTTGCAGAAAATATTGAAGATCTAGATATATTTCCTGATGGGTCCTTTGACTCTACTACGAAGTAATATGTTGTGCTGGTGCTTAGATTTGGAACTGTTATAAGATGGTTTCTATCACGTGGTGTCCTTTCGATAGACTGAGTTGTACTGGCACTGATATCTAGAATAGAAGTTGTTCCGTAATATACTTTAGAAGTTGCTGACTCATTTGTTTTCCATCCAACTCTAATACTTGTGGTATTTACAACGGATACAATATCACTAATTACTGGAGCAACTGTGTCGGCGGTTGTAGAGCCTGTGGTCCCTTTTGTATGGAATGAAAACTCAGATGATGTTGAGATATTGTTTGAGGCATCACGAGAGACTAGTATTGCGAAATACTGCGTGTTGGCCTGCAATGGATTGATTTTTATTTTATGCTCCTTTCTATTTGTTTTTGGGTCTGCTATTGAGACAGTTGAACTTGAGTTGAGACTAACAGGACTATTCAAGCTGTATAGCAATGTTCCGTCAGTTTTTTCGTATGTTTTCCATTGTACCTCAACCCCATTTGGGCGAGACTTTGTCTTTATTGATTTAAAAGCAGGGTTTGTAGGGTTTACAACAGAGGGTCTGTTTGACCTGTCGTCATCAGATTCATCCTCAAATTCATCGCTTCTTCCTCTGTCATCACTCCTACCATTCAGTGAGGAGCTAGATGAATTCAATGAGTTTGATGAACTTGATGATCTACCGGACTCACTTTTTTCTTTTTTGTTGCTGTCATTACCACCACTACTATTCTCTCTTGCAAGTGCAAAAGTTGGTGGTAATACTAAAGATGTTATAAGTGCTAATCCAGCTATATATGATGTAATTCTTAAATATTTTTTCATATTATTTTTTAATTGTTACTAATTATTAATATATTTATCAATGTTTTCTATTAACCCTTATCCGACCTACACATTTGATGACGTCAGAGGGTACTCATTTATTACGTCGACAGGTGCCATTATTTGTTGTACTATTCTCTTGTTGCAAGAAGGGGAGAAATGTAAGATTTTTCCAACCATTACGTCACCACTAACGAATCAACATATTGAAAGAGCATTTCGAAAAAATATATAGCATGCACATGGATTCGATTTTTCGATATTGCTTTTTGAGAGTGTCAGATCGAAATACCGCAATTGACATAACTCAGGAGGTTTTCATGAAATACTGGGATGCTATTTCAAATTCAGACGGGAAAATTGGTAAGAAAATCGATAATGATAAAGCTTTTTTGTTCACTATTACACGACACAGTATTATAGATTGGTATAGGAAAAAGAAAGCAGTTTCATTAGATAGTTTGCAAGAAGATAACGAGGATGGAGAAGAATTTGCTTTAATTGACGATGGGGCTAAAGCATCTGTTGAACTAGATGCCGAGTCTAGATTTTTAATAAGCAAGATTAGAGAGTTGCCAGACACGTCCGAGCAGATTCTATATCTAAGGTATATAGAAGACCTGAAACCGAAAGAGATTGCAGACATACTAAATATTAAAGAAAATACGGTATCAGTCAGGATACACAGAGCTTTGGAGGAATTGAGGAAAATAACCGGATACCAAATAACATGATAGATAAAAAAATACACAAGTTAATAGAAGAAATAAAAAACGTATCTCTTACAAATGAAGAGAGAGGTGTGCTTTCAGCTAAATTAAATCAGTATGCAGATTCACATAGTACAGAACATTCACGTGGAATTGCACACGCACATAAATCAGTTAAATCTCCTTTCAGTATTTTTACATGGCAGTACGGTAAGTTTGGCAAGTCACTAACTTATGCTTTTGCTAGTATATTTATCATTATTTTTGTTGGCGGCGCAACTGTTTTTGCAAGTGAAAAAGCCGTACCGGGTGATATCTTATATCCGATAAAGATTAATATATCCGAGCCAATACAAATTGCTCTGGCTACCACTCGTGAGAAAAAAGATCGTATTAAGGTGGAACATGTTGAAGAAAGATTGAGGGAGGCCGAGGTTTTGGCGGTAAAGGGGTGCCTATCAACATCCACAGCGAATGAAATTAAAAACAAAATAGAAAGCGAAGTGAAATCCCTGAAAGGCAACCTTTCCAAAGAAAATTTGGATGATTTAGAGATAAGAATATCTGCTCATTCCGTTGTTCTTAAGTCCGTGAAAGATTATTCCAATGATGAACAAAAAATAAATATTGAAAATATTGAAGAGATTGTGAATAAAAATAATAATGATTTTAAAGGGGAAGTAGAAAATACCAAGGCAATAGAAAGCAAGAAATCATTTTCTGATAGAAAAAAGGAAATTGAGAAAGAAATAATTAATGCTGATACGAAAATTCAAAATCTTTCAAAAAAAGGTAATTCATTTGGACTAGATATTTTTGAACATGCTTCAAGCTCAATTGATAAAGCCAGAGAGCATTTGAAGGAGGCAGAGGAAAACTATAATAAAAAAGATAATGATAAAGCAGATAAATCAATTGAGGACTCTAAAAAAGATGCGAAGGAAGCCTCGATCACAGCCAATCGTGGTTTGGAATTGAAGGATGTGAAAGACAGAGATAATAAAAAAGTGAAGAGGGAGGATAAGGATAAAGAGAAGGATAAAAATAGTGATAATAAAGATAACAAGGATAATAAGGACAATAAGAACTAGAGAGCTAGTGAAGGGCGAAAATGGCGGGACTATTCACAGATTTTCTCAATTCTATTAATTTTGGTATACTATCTACATGGCATCATGGTCTTCAAGAAGGAAATTAACATATGGCTCAGCTGTAGTAATCGGACTTATTCTTGTATTTGGCGTTCCAGCATTTGTTTTGTTCTATAAAGCACCAACATGTACTGATGGAATAATGAATAGCAATGAGACCGGAATTGATTGTGGAGGTAGATGTGTGAGACTTTGCCAAAGTTCTTTTTTGCCACCACGTATTATTTGGGGCGGTGCAAAATTTGAGAAAGTAGCAAATGGCCTTTACAATGTTGCATCATTAATTGAAAACCTAAATGTTAATGGAGCCGCTGTAAATGTCCCATATATAATGTCACTTTATGACGCTAAAGGTTTTATGATAATTGAAAAGACAGGTGTTGTGAATTTGTACGCACATAGGAATTCTCTGGCATTCGAACCTGCAGTAGATGTTGGAAAAAGAACGCCTGCAAAAGTTGCTTTCGAGTTTGTCCGAGCTCCTGCATGGTTCAAGTCACACGATACATTAGGGGGTATCGCGGTTATTGATAAAAAATATGAGGAAGATGAGACAGGTTCATCTTTGGAAGTTATTCTTGAAAATCGTACTCTGTTTCCTTATGTAAATATTTTAGTTTCAGCTGTACTTTATAATAAAGAAGGTAATGCTATAGGGTTTTCTAGAACAATAATTGATTCTATTCAACCAAAGAACGGCCGTGAAGTCGCTTCATTTACATGGCCGATTGATAGAAAAGGAGAGGTAAATTCAATAGAAGTGTATCCAACTATTACACCAATACTTGACCGTTAGTATGAAAAATATAATCGTTTCTTTTTTTAATAAAAACAATCTACAAAAAGTAGAGGCAAAAAACGGTATGGACTGGATTCTTTTTCTAGCTACTTTGCCCCTTTTGGGTGCCGGGTTAGTGACGATGAATTCGTTTACAGGTGATAGTAGGGCGTTCAACCATCAATTATTGTGGATTGGAATATCTATTGCAGCTTTCTTCATTTTTAGTTTTGTTGATTTTAGATTTTTAAGAAAGACATGGGTATCTGTTTTTTTGTTTGCATTTTCTTGTGTTTCGCTGTCTACACTTTTCGTTGTTGGTAAGGTTACCAAAGGCGCGATTTCCTGGTTTCACTTCGGTTTCCTTTCGTTTCAGCCCTCCGATGCGATAAAATTAGTGGTTATAATTATCCTGGCAAAATATTTTTCACGTAGACATATAGAAATTGCAAATATTAAACACATCCTAGTCTCAGGTTTTTATGCCTTCGTCATCTTTTCTTTAGTTCTGATTCAGCCTGACTTTGGAACTGCTATAATTATTTTCTTAATTTGGTTTGGTATGGTACTGGTGTCTGGTATTTCGAAAAAACATTTATTCGGAATGGCGATGATGGGGGCGTTGTTATTTACTGTCGCATGGAATTTCGGTTTTCAGGATTATCAGAAAAATCGAATAAAAAACTTTATTGATCCTTTTGCTGATATACACGGTACAGGATATAACGCATATCAATCAGCAATTGCCGTGGGGTCTGGGCAATTATTAGGTAAGGGTGTTGGTTATGGAACACAATCTCGCCTGAAGTTTCTCCCCGAATATCAAACTGACTTTATTTTTGCTGCTTTTGCAGAAGAATGGGGCTTTGTAGGTGTGATTATACTAATGTCTCTTTTTGGTGTGGTTGTGTGGCGGATAATGCGTAATGCGACTCATGGCGCAACAAATTTTGAAATGCTTTTTGGATCAGGAATTGCATTGCTCATAGTTATACACTTTGTAATTAATATTGGTATGAATATTCAATTACTTCCTGTAACCGGAACAACCCTGCCATTTTTAAGTTACGGGGGCACACATTTGCTCACTGAATTTACTGGACTCGGTATTTTGATGGGGATGAGAAGGTATAGAAGAGTAATACACAAGGATATTGCTCAAAATGAGTTTATTGGGACTTAAACAATCGTGTAATCTGTGGGGCAGATGAATTACTTTGACTTTTATAGGTATGTACGTTAAGATGTACATAGTATAAATAATACTATGAATATAAAAATAAAAAATATAATATCTATATCAGAAGCCAGAAGCAGGATATTCGAAATCGCAGAGAAAGTTCAGAAGAAGGGGCAGGTTTTTGCTTTTACAGAAAATGGCAAAGCGAAGGTAGTTATGATTGGGGCTGAAGAATATGACTCTCTGTTAGAAGATATAGAGCTTGCAAATGATCCAAAATTTATAAATAAGATGAAGATGTCCGATGAAGAATTTAAGAGGGGCGAATTCTTTACTTGGGAAGGTGTAAAGAAGGATCTCGCGAAAAATCATGAAATATTAGTGTTGGCTGACAAGCCTAAAAAAGGTTATTCCAATAAGAAAAAATAATCAGATGAGAATCAGGTATTCTATTGTCCTAAATAAAGATTCAAGAAAATCTTTATTGAAAATGGATGGTTTTATTACTAAAACGATTGAAAATATTGTGGAAGGGTTAATAAATAATCCTTATTTAGGTATTAAAATGCATGGCAATTTGTCTCATCTAAGGAAGATTAGATTTGGTAATTATAGGATTATATATGAGATAGATGAATTACAAAGGCTCATTTTAATTAAAGAAATAGAAAGCAGAGGAAATGTATCTTTTTATAAATAACGAGACAGTATAACCAGTTATTTGTTTTCGGTTTCGTATACCTTTATTGTTTCAGCAATCATTTGCTCGATAGAGAAGTTCTTTATAATTTTTTCATGAATTGCTGCTGCATGTTCCTTCTGTACTTTTTTGTGGTTTAGATAGAATTCAATTGCAAACTGAATTTCCTTTGCTTTTCTAGGTTGAATCAAAATTCCAGATTTCATATCGTCAATTATTTCAGGAATTCCTCCAACTGCAGTTGATATAATCGGTAAACTATATATACCACTCTCAAGTGCGATATATGGAAACCCTTCTGATAGAGAGGGAATTAAAAATAGATCAAATGCCTTAAGATATTGATAGGCATTTGGTACATTTCCAAGCAGTATTATGGAAGATTCTAATCCCAAATTCTTTATGTTTTTCTCAATATTTAGTTTTTCCTCACCGGCACCGAGTATCAAATATAGAACTTTTTTATTTTGTATATTTTTTTGTAATTCATGTATTCCTCTTATCGCAAAATCATATCCTTTAATGTGATGCAATTCTCCAACGCTTCCTATGATACATGTATCTTTTATTGTTTTTGATTTTAGGATTTCAGAAAGTTGTGAATTTAATTTCGCCAATTCCAATCGAGCATTTACTTTTGAGAAAGTTGGTTCAGCTTTGATTCCATTATATATAACAGTCATTTTTTCAAAGACAAAAGGCCAGTTTCGTATTTGATACTTTGTTGCTTCTGATACGGCTATTGTTGTATGAGATAAAAGTAAAATAATCCAGTAGCTAAATTTTATAACCAGCTTTGATATGAAAGTTCTATTTTCGTTAAATGCCCAGCCATGTGCTGTAAAAACAATCTTTGGTACATTCATTATTCTTCCCGCTAGAGCACCAAGTCCACCGATTTTCGAACTATTTACATGCAAAACATCTGGTCTTTTTTCTTTTATTATTGAAAGTAATTTAAAAAAAGCCTTTAAGTCCTCAAGAATATTTACATCACGACCAATTGGAAGATTGCCATTAGCTTTTATGCCAGCTTGAACTAGCTTGTCGATTAATTGTCCTCCTCCGCCTGCCATTACCTCCACCTCATAGGTATCTTTTGGTAGGTTTGTGGCAATGTCATAAACATAGCGTTGAGCCCCGCCCCAATTCGACTTGGTAATAAGTATCAGTACTTTCATGTCATTAGAGTACCATTTTTGCTGGTTTTTGTGTATTATTATTACCTATGAATCAAATACATCGAAAAGAGCCATTCTTGCTGTTTTTGGGGGATATTTGTATGCTAGTTATTTCTCTTGTTTTGACTTTGTCTATAAGATATGGCTCATTTCCAACAATGGAGGCCTTTGAGACACATCTTGCCCCATTCTCCATACTTTTTATTGCCTTCATACTTGTAAACTTTATCGCCGGTCTTTACGAGAAGCACACTCTGCTAATGAAAAATCGTTTACCGATAATATTGTTAAATGTTCAAATCGTTAATGCCGCAATTGGGGTTGCTTTCTTTTATTTCATTCCTTTCTTTTCAATTTCACCTAAGCTCTTTCTTTTTATTTATTTAGTAATTTCTTTGGTGTTGATGTCCATCTGGAGAATCTTTTTGGCACCCAAGCTTGATCCAAAGAGAACGCAGCGTGCAATTTTGGTTGGTGACACTGACGAGGATAAAGAACTCTTTGAAGAGATAAATCACAATACTCGTTATCATTTGAGTTTTATTAAAATAATAAAACCATCACCAGATCATTTACAAACATTGAAAGAAATTTCTGATTCAATTGCAGAAAATGATATTTCGATTGTTGTAATTGATGTTAGACATCCAAAATTGGTCAATGTTGTTCCGGATTTATATAAATTTGCTATATCAGGAGTTATGTTTTTTGAGGTCAGTAAAATGTATGAAGCGATTTTTGATCGAGTGCCGTTATCTCTTGTTGGACAAACTTGGTTTGTTGAGAATATGACATCAGTTTCTCCGAAATTTGTTTATGATAGTTTAAAAAGATTATTCGATATCTTGGTCTCACTGATTGTCGGATTGATTTCATTGGTATTTTATCCATTTGTTATATTGGCAATTAAAATTGAGGATGGAGGCGATATTTTCAGCTATCAGGATAGGGTTGGGCAGAACAATAAAATAATTAGGATAGTTAAATTTCGCACTATGACGCTTGCAAATGATAATGCAAAATGGGGGACTGTCGAGAACAAAGTCACAAGAGTTGGCGCGTATTTAAGAATTACAAGAATTGATGAATTGCCACAGCTTTGGAATGTTTTGAGAGGGGATATTTCTCTTATTGGTCCTCGACCTGAGTTTCCTGATCCAGTAAATCAATATGCTGAGCAAATACCTTACTATAATATTAGACATGCGATAAAACCTGGACTATCGGGTTGGGCACAGATTTATGGTTTGCATCCTCATCATGGTATTGGTATTGAAGAGACAAGAAACAAACTTTCTTATGACCTATATTATATTAAGCACCGCTCATTCCTGCTTGATTTAAAGACTGCGCTGAGAACTGTGAAAGTTTTAATAACTTTTGTTGGAAGATAATGAAAAAATATTTAGTAACAGGTGGTGCGGGTTTTATCGGCTCATATATAGTTGATGCTTTAGTTAAGAGTGGGAATGAAGTTATCGTTTATGATATTAAAAATAATGTAAATGATGATGTATGCAAGATTGAAAATCTTATAAAAGCCAGTAAGGGTTGTGATGGAATATTTCATTTGGCGGCAATTCCAAGTGTGCAGTATTCTATCGAGAACCCCAAAGAAACTTTCGAGGTTAATTTTACAGGAACTGTAAATGTTCTTGAAGCTGCGAGAATAAATAAAATTCCAAGGGTCGTATATTCTTCATCAAGTGCCGTGTATGGAGATCAAGACATATTACCTATTACAGAAAATGCAAAATGCTCTCCAAAAAGTCCATACGCCATGCAGAAGTATTTGGGAGAATCTGCGTGCACTTTATACTCTGAACTATATGGTGTCGAAACAGTTTCTCTAAGATATTTTAATGTGTATGGCAAAGGGCAATCATCCGCCGGTGCTTATGCAAGCATTGTTGCAAAATTTATTGATTTAAAGAGTAAGGCTGCACCGCTAACTATTACGGGTGATGGTGAACAAACAAGGGATTTTGTGCATGTAAAGGATGTTGCTAGGGCAAATATAACAGCGATGTCTGCTTCATCTGAAATCTCAGGCAGTTATTTTAATATTGGATCTGGTATAAAAACTTCTGTTAACGAAATTGCTAATATTTTTGGTGGGGTAAAAGAGTATATTCCAGAGCGTATTGAACCAAAAAATTCCTGTGCAAGTATTGAAAAAGCTAAAAAATACTTAAAATGGCATCCAGAAATCGCTTTTAATGATGGTTTGATTGAATTGATTAACCTAGTTGCCAAATCGTAAAAAATGCCTATAATTGGACACATATTAATTAATCAGCTTTCTTATGCTTAAAACACGAATTATTGCAGTATTCCTGCTTATCATTGCGTTCGGTATCGGTTCATTCACTTATTACTCATCAGCTCGTCCAGATTCAAGTATTGGAAAGCCGTTCAAACTAGGTCTAGACCTTAACGGTGGAACACACCTTGTTTATAAGGCAGATACTTCAAAACTTTCACAAGGAGAGACCTCTGTTTCTATGCAGGCACTTCGTGATGTGATTGAAAGAAGGGTAAATGCTTTTGGTGTTGGCGAACCTATTGTTCAGGTAGAGCAAGGAGGTATTCTTGGATCAAAAGAAGCACAGCAGAAGCTTATCGTGGAGCTTCCTGGTGTTACAGATATCGACCAAGCCATAAAGATGATTGGTCAAACTCCTCTTCTAGAATTTAAAACTTTAAGCAAGGCTGATCAAACTGCATTGGATGAAAAGAAACTTACAGATGAAGAAAAAACTTTAGAAATAGCAAAGCTATTCAAGGATACAGGTCTAACAGGACGTATGCTCGAGAAAGCTGTTCTTGAATTCAATAATACAACAGGAGAGCCAACTGTTTCTTTGAACTTTAATTCTGAGGGCAAGGCTCTTTTTGCACAAATAACAAAAGAAAATGTTGGAAATATTGTTGGAATCTTTCTAGATGGAGATCCAATTTCACTTCCTACTGTTCGTGAAGAAATCAAAGATGGTAAAGCCGTTATTTCAGGCGCGTTTAAACTTGATGAAGCAAGATTGCTAGTTAGAAACCTTAATTACGGTGCACTTCCTGTTCCTATAGAACTTATCTCTACTCAGACAATTGGAGCTTCTCTAGGCCAGTCTGCACTGAATGGAGGTATACGCGCAGGTATCTTAGCCTTGATTGTAATCGGAATATTCTTGGTGATCTGGTACAGACTGCCTGGTTTGGTTGCCGTTGTATCTCTAGGGGTTTACACAGTTTTGATGCTTACATTATTTAAATTAATCCCAGTTACGCTTACAGCGGCGGGTATTGCCGGATTTATTCTTTCTATCGGTATGGCCGTGGACGCTAACATCCTTATCTTCGAAAGAATGAAGGAAGAAATACGAAAAGGAAAGGGAATTTCAGATGCTATGCATGAAGGTTTTGCAAGAGCATGGAATTCTATTCGAGACTCAAACACTTCAAGTATTATTACTGGTGCAATTCTATATTTCTTTGGAAGTACATCAGTTGTCACGGGATTCGCACTTGTTTTCCTTATCGGAGTTATCGTCAGTATGTTCACAGCAATCACCGCTTCAAGAATATTCCTTTACGCAGTTGCTCCAAAGACAACAAACAGACTTTCAACATTCTTGATCAGTAACGGATTCAGTAAGACCATTATCAGCCAATCATTAAATAAATAAATACCATGTTTGTCGTCACATACAGAAAATTTTTCTACGCATTGTCAGCAATATTAGTTATTGGTTCGTTAGTCGCTGTGAGTATTTGGGGACTTAAGCCTGGAATTGATTTCAAGGGAGGATCTATTATCGAGGTTGAATATGTTGGTGCAAGACCTGAACAAGCGGCTTTGACAACTTCTATTGCACCACTTAGTCTTGATGCTTCCATTCGAGCTACAGGAGAAAAAGGATACATAATCCGAATGAAGGATATTACTCAAGAACAAAAGAATTCACTTACAGCAGTTCTAGGAACCTTTGGAACTTCAACAGAAAAGAGATTTGACTCTGTCGGTCCACTACTAGGGTCTGAGGCATTGAGAAAGTCTACAGTTTCAATTGTCCTGGTTATTCTTGCCATTGTTTTCTTTATCGCTTTCGCTTTTAGAAAAGTTTCTCAACCAATTTCATCTTGGAAATACGGTCTAGTTGCAGTTTTTGCTCTTGTACATGACGTTATTATACCAACAGGAGTGTTTGCAGTTCTTGGACATTTTGCTGGATATGAAGTAGATACACTGTTCGTCACAGCACTTCTAGTGGTTCTAGGTTTCTCTGTGCATGACACTATCGTGGTGTTTGACCGAGTTCGAGAAAATCTAAATCATGCAAAGGCTAACAAGCCATTTAGTGAAATAGTTGGAGAAAGTATCTCTCAAACATTTACACGTTCTGTGAACACTTCAATGACTACTCTATTGGCGCTTGTCGTACTTTACTTTGTCGGAGGAGAAACAACACAGCATTTCTCATTAGCGTTGATTATCGGTATCGTTGCTGGAACATACTCATCAATATTTTTGGGTTCACCACTGCTTGTTACTATCTGGAAGTGGCAGGAGAAGAGAAGAGAGGGGAAGAAGTAATACGAAAATATACATATGGAATGGCAGAAAAATATTACAAAAATGGAAGGAGGGAATTATAGAACTATAAATGGTAATGCCGATGAACTTATCGGTATTGGTCGTTGTATAAAAGCTGGGTTTGCCTGTTCTAAGGTGGAGGTAACTAATGGTAGGTATGACGCTGTTATAGATCCAGGAAAAGGAAGGAGATTACTCAGAGTGCAAATAAAAGGGGCTGGTAATGGTAGTGTCTCCCTTACAGGAGGTGGAAGAAGCGGAAAGCAAATAAGCAGAGAAGCTAAGTCAAGAACGTATAAATATACTTCCGATGATTGTGACCTTATCTTGGTTGTAGATAGCAATAGTAGTGAATGTTATATTATTCCAATTAAAGATATAGGAAATTGGGGGATAACAAAAAGCTTGTCAAAATTACAAGAATACAAGGAGAATTGGAACATACTCGCTGACCTTGTTTCTAATTAACCCATTGCCTTCATCATCTGTTTTGCAATCGCTTCAATTACTGGGACGCTTACTGAATTTCCAAATTGTTTGTACAAAGCTGAGTCTGAAATATCTGGTATTTTGTAGTTCAATGGAAATCCCTGAATACGTGCACACTCTAACGGTGTGAGTTTTCTAATACCTTTTTTGTCTTTTATGATTGGCACATTATGACCGCCAGTTCCCATATTTGCTGTAAGTGTTGGGCAAACCCCACTTTTATTTTCACGAACGTATTGTCTACGCCATTGATATACTTTTCCTTCTTCTTTCACGTGATTTTTTAGCTTTGCAAAAAGTGGCTTATTATTGTAATAGTATTTTTCATGAACATTTTTTTCGAGCATATCTGTCACTTTTACTGTTAATTTGACTGGATCGGGAAAACTAAATTTATCTGAGTGATTTTTGTCTTTAAATCCAACAATATATATGCGTTCACGGTTTTGGGGAATATTTCCGTATTCCATGCTGTTAAGGACTTTTACATTAATATGATACCCAAGATCTTTAAGAGTATTTTCAATTATCTTAAATGTTTTCCCATTATCATGGCTTTTTAAATTTTTTACATTCTCAAGCAAAAAACCCTTAGGTTTCTTTTCTTCAATTATTTTAGCAATATCGAAGAAAAGGTTGCCTCTATTTTTGTGATCATTAAAACCTTGTCTATATCCAGCTATTGAGAATGCTTGGCAGGGGAATCCACCTAGTAGAAAATCAAATTCAGGTAAATCTTTAATATCAATTTTTCTTATATCTTCAACTACCAATTTTGAATCCATAAAATTAAGATCGTAAGTATTTTTACATTTGGCTTCAAAATCATTTGCGAAGACAGTTTTAAAGCCCGCATTTTCAAATCCAATCCTTATTCCGCCAACTCCCGCAAATAGGTCAATTGTTTTGTAGTCACCGTCAATATTTGTTGGTTGTTGAATGTTTATATCGGGTCTAATATTTCTTATTACTTGTATGACAACACCCCTGATCTCTACCTCTTTTCTATATAATGGTAGTAAATTCTGGTTTGCAGGTTGCAAACGAAAGTTATTCTTTTCTTTGTATATTTTTTTTAACGTTGCTTTGTCTTCGTCTATGACCGCCACAACAGTTTGCCCATTTTCAGCTGAAGACTGTTTTTTAATTATCACAATATCTCCATCAAAAATACCTTCATCTATCATACTATTGCCAGATACTTTTAAGGCAAAATGATCCTTTGAATTTTTTATGTTTGGGCTCGTTATTGATATATATTCTGGTTGTTCCTCGATAGTTTCTATTGGATCACCAGCAGATATACGACCAATAATTGGTATTTTGAACATGCTTTTCGATACCTCTATTGTATTAATACCTCTTGCTGAGTTATTAGACTTTGAAAGATAGCCTTTTTCTTTTAGAGTGTTTATATGTTCATGAATAGTTGAAACTGCTTTTAACTTTAGTTTCTTTCGTATTTCCTCAATGGTTGGGGAGATGCCATATTCATAAATATAGTCATTTATGAAATCAAGAACCTGTTTTTGTTTTTTTGTAATATTAATCATACTTATTTAAATTAATTTAACTACGAATATATTGTAACCGAACAGAAACCGAAAATCAAGGCAAAGTTATATTTTGAGGTGGTCGCAAATTGCGACCAGTTGTGAAAATGGTGTTTTAATACATATGGATGCTGGCTTAAACTTGAGGTCGCAAATTGCGATCGGTTGATGTGGATGTATTCTTAGCAAAAATCCTGTATTATTAGTACATTAATTAACAGGATAAAACCCGAACATATTTTTTATGAAATTTTTTCAACATGAATCAGTTGCAGCTGAAGATGAATTAGAAACAGCAGAAACGACAAAAACAGCTATAGCCGAAAGGACGGAGACAACAGAAACAAAGGAGGCGACAGAAGCAGAAAAAATTCAAGAGCTAAAAGAAATAATCGAAAACAAAAAGAAGGAAAAAGGGTATACGGCTGTAAAAGAGATTTTAGACCCTTATGTAAAATTATTAGATTCTGCTTTTGGTCGTGATGCTTTAATTAAAACAAAAGTATTTCATTTGCTTATTGATAGTGGTTTTAATGATGAACTATCACCAGAGTTCGATTTACCTGGAGGTAGAATAGAGAGATTTATAAGGGAGAGGTTATAAAAATTGCTGAAAGCCATATAAATCAAGAAAATCATAAAAAGATGAAATAAAAGCATATTTCTGCTATTATTTAGCCATAATTAGCTACGATTTTTATCGTATGCAATAAAAAATTACAATAAACAATGAACGAAAAATTCCTAAAACCATATAACCCAGCAGAAACAGAGGATAGTATATATAAACTATGGATGGATTCTGGCTACTTTAATCCTGATAATTTACCACTCAAGGCCGATGGAAAGGACAGAGAGCCATATACTATAGTTTTGCCCCCACCAAACGTTACAGGAACTTTACATATGGGGCATGCAGCAATGCTTGCTATTGAGGATATTTTGATCAGATATAAAAGACTAAGGGGGTTTAAAACCCTATGGATTCCTGGGACAGATCATGCAGCTATCGCTACTCAATCAAAAGTTGAAAAAGAAATAGAAAAAAAAGAAGGTAAAAGAAGACATGATCT
>CAYXWP010000011.1:0-2324 GCA_964468845.1 uncultured Candidatus Saccharibacteria bacterium
GATTGTTCAAATATTATTTGTTTACCGAAAAGTCCTTGAACGTGAACACTGGCGTCTTTTATTCTCTTATAAATCTTCAAACGAGTTTCGAGATCATGTATTCCCTCCTCTTCCTCCTCAGTTAAACTTAATGTTGGCAATAGTGATCTTGATTTAATCAGTAGCAAGGTTGAAGCAACAAGAATAAATTGAGCAGAATCAGCCATAGGCATTGTCTCAAAGCTCTGAATATGTGCGATAAAATCATCAGTCACTTTTGAAAGTGCAATGTCATTTATGAAAAGTTTTTTCTTTTCAACAAGTGAAAGAAGGAGGTCTAGTGGACCCTCAAATGCAGTGGTTTTAATGGTAAAGCTATCCGGCATAAGGATATTATAGCAGAAGTTTGTTATAATTATCATAATATGAATGAAAGATTAGATAATAACGTTGAAAATGTTATGAGTGCGGAGGAAATAGAAAAACTTGCAAAAAAGGTGTCGTTATTAATGACAAAACCTGAGAATACTGATACTGAAGTTCCGATATTGCTTTTACTTAAAAACAAGAGATTGAACGCCAAATCATATAAATTTAGTATTGGTGAAGATGAATTAAATGGAATTTATCCAGACATGAAAACATGGCCAGAGGAAATTCAAGCGGCGACAAAGGAACACCTATTAGGTAGAGAGGTTGAAGTCTTTCTTGTAAGTTCAGATAATGTCGATGGTGCTGACAGAAATATTCTAAATGAACTTGTAAAACTTCGTGGCAAAGAAATTATTCCAAATAGCAATCCGAGAGGAACATTGCGAAGAGAATTCTATGGTGCTGAATTAAAATATACTAGCAAAGATGGAAAAGATGTAACCTATTATGAAAATGGTTTTCATTGTCCTCAGACACCTGACGAACTAATTTCAAATTTAAAAGCTTTTGGATTGTTAGAACAAGCAAAAGGAATTGAGTAAACTCAAAAATATAATCCACAAAAGAAAACAGCGTCCATCAAGGGCGCCGTCTAAGAGTATTTAGCAAGACCCACAACTTGGATGGTGGTTATAGTGTCCATCATTGAGTCAACAGGAACCATCTCGCAAGTTCAACTGACGCAAGCATCCCAGTAAAGACTGGTGACACGAACGCCAGTACAACCATTGGAAGTGAGAGAACGCTGACAATGAATCCACCTACGCCAGACTCAATACAGTTGCCGTTCATCCTTAACGAAACCTGCAGTAGAAAATTAAACAAACCATTGCAGATGTAGGCTAAACAGCAAATTGAGAGGATGAATAGGATACAGTTCATAAATCCTTTTTTGTTTTCCGTCTTCTGAATGTACTCGCCCCAACCTTGTCCCCTGTGGAACTAGAAGAGCGTTCGTGTGTTTAGGTTGTTAAAATAACAATAGCATCAAATGATGCTATTGTCAAAAAAATTTTATGGGAAAAATTTGCCATATTTTACAAAACCGATAATCCCTGATTGTCCTATTTCTCCTCCACAATCTCAATACCCAATTCCTTTAGTTGTTTATCCATTACCTTTCCTGGTGCTCCCATCATTGGGTCTTTACCCTCACCTGTTTTAGCAAATGCAATAACCTCTCGAATATTCGGTTCGTTTTCTAGAATCATCATCATACGATCAAATCCCCAAGCCATTCCTCCATGTGGTGGTGTTCCTGATCCAAGAGCATTAAGCATATGCCCAAAATTCCTTTCAATTCTTTCATCCTCATATCCCATTATTTTGAATACTGTCTTTAATGCTTCAGGATTATGGTTTCGTATACTTCCTCCACCCATTTCAAAACCATTTAGTACAAGGTCATATTGGGTTGTTAGAATATTTTCAATATTTTTTTGCGCCATCAAATCATCCATGAATTCAGGTTTTGGAGATGAGAATGGATTATGACTAAATGTCCATCCTTTTGTTTCCTCATCTTTTTCAAAAAATGGGAAATCTACAACCCAAAGGAATGCAAGTTCATTTGGATTATTTTTATCTTTCCTCAAATCTGGTTTATCAACACCGTATTTCTCCATTACTTCCTTGTATGTCATGACAGGAAAAGGAATGGCTTGAATTTCTTTTTCTGGGTAAAGTGTTTTGATGGTATCAATAACAACCTTCTCATTCATCTCCATTACGTCCTTTTGCTTCACGAAGCTCATCTCCATGTCCATTTGTGTGAACTCTGGCTGACGGTCTCCTCTACTGTCTTCATCACGCATACAACGGGCAAACTGAAAATATCTTTCGAAACCAGAAGACATAAGTAATTGTTTGTATTGTTGAGGACTTTGTGGAAGTGAATAGAAATTACCTTTTTC
>CAYXWP010000011.1:2424-16720 GCA_964468845.1 uncultured Candidatus Saccharibacteria bacterium
CGAATATCTACCCAGCCTGAGATACTTACCTCTTGACCAACTTTTAAATTTAAGTCCTTTATATATGTTCTTTCCATGAAGAACATCATACTATATATCAAACTCATCATCAAATTCGTCCATCTTCTCAATTTCCTTTTCAATACAATGATTATTGTATTCTTTTAACTCAGAAATGTCAGCCCGAACTTCATCAATCTCTTCTTGCATATGAATTAAGTCAATTTTAACCTCCTGCAAGCCAGCATTCATCATATCGACCTTTTTATCTATACGTGCCAAAACACCTAACACAAAAGCATATTGTTCTTTTTCCATTTTAATATTATTTTTATATTATTAAATCTACCTAGCAAAAGTAAATTTTCTTATAATACAAAAATTATAGAAAAAAGTTATTAAATTTTTCTAAAGAAGTTCTAAAGAAACAATAAAGATTTAGTTTACACCAATGCTTTTCTTCACAGTCAAAAGCTTAGCGTCAGCTCTACTCTTTGCTTTTAGTGCACCTTGTTCAAGGATTGCCTTTATTTCCTCAATATTTTTGCTTAATTCTTCCCTTTTTTCTCTTAGTGGTTTTATAAAAGCATCAAGATCTTCTATAAGTGCCTCCTTCAAGATTTTATATTTACCCTTACTCTGCTCATAAATTGGCTTCAATTCTTCTTCTGACTTCAATAGTCTGTGTATGTTGTACACATTCATAGGCGTTTCTCCACTTGAATCTGTAACAATACTCATAACCGCTTTCGTTATTTCTTCTCTTGTAGCAAAAAGTGGAATTGTATTCTTATAGCTCTTTGACATTTTCTGACCATCAGTTCCAGGGACCACTGCTACTTCTTTCATGATCAGGGATTCAGGAAGTTTAAATGTCTCTCCAAATGTATTATTAAACTTTTGAGCTGTATCACGTGTATATTCAATATGTTGCTTCTGATCTTGTCCAACAGGAACAACGTCTGCATCATAAAGAAGAATGTCTGCAGCCATTAGCATAGGATAATTAAATGTCCCCACACTTATTTCTTTATCCTTTGCCTCAGCATCCTTGAAGGCATGCGCACGCATTAGGTAAGGCATAGTTGTGATGGTGTCAAAAATCCAAGCAAGCTCTGTGTGTGCAGAAACATCACTTTGTTTAAAAATTGTTGAAATTTTTGGATCAAGGCCAATCGCAAGATAATCCAAAACAAAATCAATATTGTAGTTTCTCATTTCCTCGGCATTTTGAACTGTATTTAAAGCATGATAATCAGCAATCATAAAAAAACAGTCGAAGCTACCACTGTTTTGCAGTTCAACCATTTGCTTCATTGCCCCGAAATAATTACCGATGTGTAATCTGCCAGATGGCTTGAGACCTGAAAGTAAGATTTTTTTTGACATGGGTATATAATAGCAAAATTATAGAGAAAAGAAAAAGAGCGGGTGGACAGAAAAATTGGTCTATAGCCCCTCCTTCTTTAATTCCTCCA
The DNA here is from genome assembly GCA_964468845.1 of uncultured Candidatus Saccharibacteria bacterium. GTDB lineage: Bacteria > Patescibacteriota > Minisyncoccia > Phycocordibacterales > PALSA-1337 > CAIOGI01. The sequence goes on from CAYXWP010000011.1 coordinate 3,903, forward strand.
CTAGCTTCTGTGCAGATTTTGAAAGCTTTTTTGGCATTTCAACTTTTGTAACGATAAGCAAATCCCCTCTTCTTCCCCTTTCATCTGGAACACCTTTTTGCCTTACTCTCAGTATTTCATTATGTGTTGTTCCAGCAGGAATTTTTAATTCAATTTTTCCTTCAAGCGTATCAATATCTAGAGTTGCACCGAGTAATGCTGTCGAAAGTTTTAGTTGCAATTCCATGACAAGATTAAACCCCTCTTTCCTAAACACGGAATGATCTTCAACCCAAATACGTACAATAAGGTCTCCCTTTCCTCCTTGTCCATCTTCGCCTTTACCTTGAACTCGAAGTCCTTGTCCATTTTCAATTCCTGGTGGAATTTTTACTAAAATTTTTTCCTTGTTTATAGATAATTCTTTTTCTAAACCAAAAATAGATTCTTTAAAAGTAAGTTGAACATCTACGGTAATATTTGCACCCTTGCGTGGCCTACGCCCACCTCCAAAAAATTCTCCAAAAATATCTCCTAGATCAAATTCAAATGATTGCCCACCTTGTGCTTGTTGTCTAGCAAATCCAGAAAAGTCAAAACCACCGAAGCCTTGCCCTCCATTGAAACCATTAAATCCTCCTTGACCTCCGCCAAAACCACTTGGACCAGCAGAACCAAATGTATCGTACTGTTGTCTTTTCTGATCGTCAGACAGCACTGTATACGCTTCGTTTATTTCTTTAAATTTAGCATCAGCACCTTGATTCTTGTCTGGATGATGTTCATGGGCGAGCTTTCTAAAAGCCTTCTTTATTTCTTCTTTTGAGGCGTTCTTTTCAACACCGAGTGTCTTGTAATAGTCTTTTGGCATGGCTGTGATTATAGCAAAAATATGGGTGAATGCAAATATTAATATTGACTATACTTTAGTATTATGATATATATTTTGTTAGCTAAATGCTCCCCAACATCAACACAGGTCAGCCAAGAAAGGGCTGGGTTAATTGAAGGAGCAAAAAAAATAAATATGAAATCCGAGTATACGCACACAATTGCTACTACCGACAGGACAATGGCTCAAGGTATTGCTGGTGATCTAGCATTTATCCTCTCGCATACACCAGAACGAAATGAATTTTTTGTGATGGTTATGACACATGATGGTCCTCAGGGACCTTTCAAGCTCCGTGCAGAAGATATCATTGATCCATTTAAAAGTAACTAACATTTGGAGTTTCTGTCTACTCTCCTACAACCAAAGCCGGCCCCACTCACGTGGCAAGCCGGCTTCGATTTTTATATTTAATTTTCCTAAGAGTTTTTATTTCTTCTCCTTAAACTCCGCATCCTTCACATCTCCCTCTGTACCCTTTTGTTCACCTGCGCCAGCGCCACTTGTAGGACCACCGGCTTGACCGGCGCCATTTGCACCTGCACCACTAGCACCAGCATCAGCTTTTGCCTTATCAGCCTCTGCCTGAGCCTTTGACAATATCTCCCCAATCTTTGAAAGCTCACTAGACAATGCCTCTGTAGACTTCTTCAATAAAGCAGGATCACTTCCCTCCTTTGAAGTTTTTACATCAGCAATTTTGTCTTCTATAGACTTTCTCAAATCTGCTGGAACCTTATCGCCCGCATCCTTCAATGACTTTTCAGATGTATAGATGAGTTGCTCAGCAATATTTTTTGCTTCAATCATTTCTTTTTTCTTTGCATCTTCTACCGCGTGTAGTTCGGCTTCCTTTGTCATTTTTTCAACTTCTTCTTTTGAAAGACCTGAACTTGCAGTTATCTTTATACTATTTGTTTTTCCAGTTGTTTTATCTTTTGCAGTAACAGAAAGAATACCATTTGCGTCAAGATCAAAAGTAACTTCGACTTGTGGCATACCTCTTTGTGCAGGGGCAATACCATCTAGGATAAATCTACCCAATGACTTGTTATCAGCTGACAATGGTCTTTCACCTTGAGTAATGTGAATTTCTACAGATGTTTGATTATCCGCTGCTGTAGAGAAGATTTGAGACTTCTGGGTAGGGATTGTAGTGTTCTTGTCTATAAGTTTTGTAGCAACTCCACCCATTGTTTCGATAGCTAGAGAAAGAGGAGTAACATCTAGAAGAAGAACGCCTTTTACATCTCCGGCCAGAATACCTCCTTGAATAGCAGCGCCTACCGCAACCACTTCGTCAGGATTTACACCAAGGTGCAATTCCTTTCCGAAGAAATCCTTCACAGCCTTTTGCATGGCTGGCATACGAGTTTGTCCTCCAACGAGAACTATTTCGTTTATATCAGCAATCTTGAATGGAGAAGCTTCCATTGCCCTCTTTGTAATCTCCATTGCACGATCGATAAACTCCTTTGTAAGTTCCTCGAGCTTTGCTCTAGTCATAGTGATAAGTAAATGCTTTGGACCATCTGCACCAGAAGTTAAGAAAGGAATATTGACTTCTGTTTGCACAGCTGTAGAAAGTTCTATCTTTGCTTTTTCTGCAGCTTCATCTAGTCTCTGAAGTGCAAGCGCATCTTTTCTCACATCAATTCCCTCTTGCTTTTTAAATTCATCTGCAAGCCAATTGATTATTTTCTGATCAATATCTTTTCCTCCAAGATGAGCATCTCCGTCTGTAGACTTTACCTCTACAACATCATCTCCAACTTCAAGAACAGAAATATCAAATGTACCTCCACCGAAATCAAAGACTACGATTTTCTCATCCTTTTTCTTATCGAAACCGTAGGCAAGAGCGGCGGCTGTTGGTTCATTGATAATTCTTTTTACATCTAGTCCTGCGATCTTTCCAGCGTCCTTTGTTGCTTGTCTTTGTGCATCGTTAAAATATGCGGGAACTGTGATAACTGCTTCTGTTACAGGCTCACCAAGTCGAGCTTCAGCATCTGCCTTCATCTTTCCAAGTATCATAGCTGAAATCTCTTCTGGTCTATACCATTTATCTCCCATCTTCACCTCTATTCCTCCTGATGCACTTTTCTGCATTTCAAAAGGCACAGATGTACGATCTTTTTGCACTGCTGGATCATCGAAGTTGTGACCGATGAATCTTTTGATTTGATAAATTGTATTTTTTGGATTTGTAACTCCTTGGTGCTTTGCTAGAAGTCCTACCATTCTGTCACCAGTTTTTGACTGAGCGATAATAGAAGGAGTGGTTCTAGCACCTTCTGCGTTTTCTAATATTTTAGGTGTACCAGCTTCCATCACTGCGACGGCTGAGTTGGTTGTACCTAAGTCGATTCCGATTATTTTACTCATTTTTTTATTAGTTATATTTAATTTTATTGATTAATAATATGGCTAACTTAGTTGCTAGTTTGAGCGTATTTTGATTTATAATAAATATTTGACAAATTGGATAATGAGTGCTATACTATATACAGTTCCAAGGTAGATCTTTGAAGGGGTTATGGTTGGCTTATAGAACGCAATTATTTGTTTTCTTTATGTCAACCTTAACCTCAAGCAAAATAACAATGGGAACTGAAACATTGGAAAACATCGCCAGGAGAAACTCCTTCAATGTGTTTCTTTGTATGACGCCAACTACACCTCCAACTTTTAGGTGGGAAGCGTCGGTCTTGAATGTCCCTACGGGACATGGAAGGAACACTCCTAATCGCACCGAGGCGATCAATAGAGGAAGACGCTATTTCAATAAAATCCTGAAATCGATGTCTCTCCTGTAAACAGAGGTAGTATGGCGGTACCTTGAAACCCGTCAAAGATTTCCCCCCCGACATCGTCACTGGTGTCGGTTTTCTTTTACCTAATTTGTCAATTTTAAAGAACTCATTAGCCTAAGCAAAACTTGCTTGAGCGTAAATTACGCGAAAAACTAGATGACAAAAGCCGGTGCTCTCGTTGGTTGACTCATAAAAAATTCAAGAGAAAAATATGGAGAAACTATTGAATCAAAAAATTCACACAACTTTTCAGTAGCTAGCTTATTTTCTTTTAAGCATGGCAAGCAAACAGCATTCTCAGCAGATGGTGCGACGAGCGGTATAACAGAAATAATCTGACCCTGAAACTTTCCATCAATTTCGACAACAGTAAAACGAACACGCACCAGCGTCCCGTTCTTATCTTTAACGATTCTTTCAAAGATGCTATTAAGTTGTTTGTTCTGAATAGCTAACATGGGTGTATTATATCTTATAAAATATGCTTGTCTAGGCTAAGCCCACTCTTTTTTACTCTTTTCATTGTACCCTTCTTAACCCCAAATATGCTACACTATAACCCATGGAAACCCTTATTCATGCAGATATATTTTTCTTCATAACGTCTATTGCGACTGTTATCATTGGTATACTTTTAGCAATTACTCTTGTCTATATTATTAAGATTCTTATAGATATTCGTGAAATATCACGTATCGCAAGATCTGAAAGTAAAGACTTGGCCGATGATATACACGTTATACGTAATGAAGTACAAAGTGAATTGAATAGAGGTTCATCTGTAGTCGCTTCACTAATTCGAGTCATTCGTGGTCTATTCCGTCGAAGAAAGTCACGGGCTCAGAAAAAGTATTAGATAGTAATTTAAGGTAGTTAAAAATGATTTAAAGCAGTATAGGTAATTTAATAACTAAATAATATAAATAAATGAAAAATAAAAAAAATGAAAGTGCTGGTGAACATAAGATAGCAATTGGACTTGGAATAGCAGGAGCTATTGCTGCTGCGGCTGGCGCATATTACCTTTATGGCTCGACAAAAGGCCCAGCAAGAAGAAAGGCAGTGAAGACATGGATAGTAAAGATGAAAGGTGATGTTATGGAAGAAGTAGAAAATATGAAAGAATTAAGCGAAGGAGCATATCATGATGCGATAGACAAGATTGCGAGTAAATATTCCCAGCTTAAAGATATCGATACAAAGGAGCTTGTAGCTACCGTAAAGCAACTAAAAGGTCATTGGAAAGATATAAAGAAGGAAGCAGAAAAAGCTGTTAAGAAAGGAGTGAAAATTATTTCTTAAACTCCCCAACTTTTACCTTGGGTGCCTTTAGCACCTTACCGTTAAGCTCATAACCTTTGTTAATTACGTATGTGACAGTATTATTCTTTCCTTCTTCATCTACAGGCTCATGTTCGATAGCTTCATCACGCATTGGGTCAAATGGTTTACCAATAGGATCTATTTCTTTTAAACCAAAATCAGCAAGAGTTTTCTTCATTTGATTTGCAATATATTCGACACCAACTCTCCAGTTTTTGTCCACTTTTTCCCATGTTTCCTTATTCCCCATTGCCATACTAAAACTATCAAGAACTGGTATAAGTTCAGAAATCAAACTTTCATTAGAAAAACGAGCAAAGTCTTTTTGTGACTCCTGGTCTCTTTTGCGTGCATTCACAAACTCAGCCTTATCTCTTTGCCAGTTATTAAGATATTCCTGCTTTTCTTCAATAGCTTTAGCTAGTTTTTCTTTAAGATTCTTGATGATATCGAGGCCAGTTTCCTCTTCTACAATTTCATCTACCTCCTTGTCCAACTCTTTATCAAGCTCGGTATTTGGCTCAATTGTTACGTCATCATTATTTACTTTCTTATCTTTATTCATATATGCAATGATATCAAAAAAACTGAATATCGCAAATTATCTAAAGTGCTAGAATTTTGGCAATAAAAAAAGACCACCGAGAGTTCGGGGGCCTGATGCAAAGGGCTATGTGTCAAAATAGACCTGTAGTGGAAAGTCGCATGGCTTCAGGATTCAGTTCTTCGCCTTCGCGGGCAGCTAGCATCTCAGTATGAGCAAGCCGAAATTGAACTTCCTTCACGGCAAGTAACTTACGATACCATGAATCAAGGTGCCACATTTCCCATGCATGATCATAGGCAGAGTCTCTGGTAAACACAGACGACACATGATCCAGACGAATGCCATGACGTCTGACAAGTGTCAGGATCTTATTGTAATATTCTGTGATCAAGTCACTTGAAATATGAGGACCTTCCATCAAATCCATAAGCGCCCGTATGGCGCGAATTGCCCGCTGTCTAAAAATATAGGCGGACAAACAATATGAAATGACGAAGAAAATTACTACCAACATGGTCTCCAAGTATTTTGTTGCGTTCATGTTTTCAGTGGTTTTGGGTTGCAGTTGCTTGTTTGTCTAAAAAATAAAATACCATATATATTGAGCATGCACAAGCTCGAAAAAGGTAAAATAAAAAGGCCACCGAGAGTTCGGGGCCGATGTGAACAAAGTCATGACACTTCGTCTAAATGTGCGCAGGGTGTTTAATTTCCCACAGGTTCACCTCTTTCGAAGTATTTTGCTGTTTCAGAACTCCCTCGCGCAGTGCTTCAGCCTCCGCTTCCTTCCGTCGCTTGTCTGCTCTAGCAATTGAATCTTTTGTCTGGCGCATCAACCATACTTCTTCATCACCATACTTGAATCCGTATTGCACCAAATCTATGCCGACGTCGACAAGAGTGACGTCGTAATGCCTCATGATGTGAATAGCGATATCATGATGAGCCATAGCACCTCCGCATCCCGCGGGGTCCATAATCATATTGATGACATGATGTCGCAACTCCCCGACTCGGTACTTTCGCTTAAGATTGATGAGCAAGCTACGAACAGCAAGGTACAACACAAACGCAACTGGACAAAGGATAGCAAACAAAGAAACGTACTTCATAATTTCAATGGGTTGATTGTTACAACTACTGCAGTAAAATATCTATCACATTTATAACATATTTTATGAAAATTAACTAAAAAGAAAAAACCGGCAGTCGGCCGGAATTTTCTCTGTAAAATATTTTTATCTCTTTGACCACTGAGGTGACTTTCGGGCTTTCTTCAAACCGAACTTTCGGCGTTCCTTTGCTCTTGGATCTCTCTTTAGAAGACCAGCCTTTTTCATTATTCCTCTTAATTCCTTATCATATTCTATGATAGCTCTTGAGACAGCGTGTCTAAATGCTTCTGCTTGTCCACTGATTCCACCTCCCTTAATCAAAGCTGTTATTTTAAATTTAATTGTTGAAAGTTTTGATGTAACAAATGCCTCTTCTGCAGTCATTTGAAGTTCCTTTGTTGGAAAATATTCAGGAATAGTCTTGCCATTGATTTCATATGACATCTTTGGGGCAGGAGTAATACGGACACGCGCAATAGCTGTCTTTCTTCGTCCTACTGTCTCTATGTATCTTTCTTCGTTTGTTTTAATCATATTATTCAGTGATTGTTAAATTTTTCATGATATCCTTTCTAAGACTGTTTGAAGGAAGCATTCTGTATACAGCTCTTTCAAAAACCTCTTTCATTCCCTTTCGAGCGATAAGAGAAGAAAGCTTCTCTGTATAAATACCACCACGAAAACCTGTGAATGTTACGTATTCCTTATCATCCTTTTTCTTTACATCAATGTTTGCCTTTGCAACATTTGTGATAGTAACCTTTACTCCAGAAACTTTGTTTCTAACAAAAGATGTTGTTCTCTTGCCCATAAGTAAAGTAGCCGCTTCGCTAGCAACTCGTCCTAATTTCTTATCTTGTGCATCAATAGTGTGAATCATGTTATTATTTTATACAAATTCAATCATAGCCATAGGTGCTGCGTCAAGCGCTCGGCGTGAAGTTTTAATAATTCTGGTATAACCACCCTTTCGGTCTTTATACTTTGGGGCAATGACATCAAAAAGAGCTTTCGTCTCTTTTACACCGCCAACCTTAGAGATGATCTGGCGTCGTGAAGCAAGTGTACCTGACTTTGCCTTTGTCACTAGCTTCTCTACATAAGGTCTTAGCTCCTTTGCCTTTGCAAGAGTTGTTGTGATTCTATTTTCGTTAATTAAATTTCTTGCAAGAGAACGCATCAAAGCATTTCTTTGGTCTTTCTTTAATCCGAATTTTCTTGTTACTGAATGGTGTCGCATGTTATTTAATATTATTTAAGCGTAATACCGTAATTTGAAAGGATTTTCTTTATCTCCTGAATACCCTTACCACCTAGACCTTCTACATCAAGAATATCGACTTCTTTCTTTCTAGCTAGGCCTCCGACTGTTCTAATATTTGCATTTGAAAGTGCCTTAACAGTTCTTGGTGAAAGACCAATAGCATCAATTCTTGTCTTTAGGAATTCTACATCAAGCTCTGGCTTTGCTTCTACATCTGCATCTTCCTTCTTTCCTTCTACCTTTTCTTCTACAACAACTTCCTCTTCCTTAAATCCAACGATGGCCTTTAGCTGATGAATCATTAAAGTAATTGATTCCTCGAGAGCTTCCTTTGGAGTGATAGTTCCATCTGTTTCGATAGAGATTCTCAAACGGTTGAAATCTGTTCGATCACCAACACGCATATTTTCTACTTCGTAGTTTGCCTTTTTGATAGGTGTAAATGTAGCATCAAGAGAAATTGTTCCAATATCAACACGATCCTTTCTTAGAATATCCTTTGATACATAACCCAATCCCTTTTCAAGGGTAATTTCAATATCAACTTCTGCATTCTTGTCAGTTAATTCAACAATATGTAATTCAGGATTTAGAATTTCTACTTGTCCAGGAATCTCAGCATCACCAGCAGTTAATTTCTTAGCTCCTTTTGCCTTTAGAGTAATAGTTTGTGGCTCATCTGTGATTAGCTTGATGCGTAGCTTCTTCAAATTCAAAAGTATTGTAATAACATCCTCCTTTACTCCGTCAATAGAAGAGAACTCATGTTCTACTCCCTTGATTCTAACTTGAGTAACAGCTGCACCAGGAAGAGAAGAAAGAATAATTCTTCTTAGAGAGTTACCAAGTGTATGACCATAACCAGGATAAAGACCATCGATTTCATATGTGCCAGCTGAGCCATCTTCTCTGATGACCTTTGGCTTTGATGGAACTACAATATTATGATTTGACATATTTTTTTTATTAAAAATTAACTAATTATTTTAACGGCTATAAAATTCCAAAACTGCACCTGGACTGAATAATAATTCTGTATGTGCCAAATGTGGGATACCATCTACAGTCGTTTCTTTCTTTTCAAAGTTCATTTTTAACCATGCTGGAATCTTCACTGTCTTTAATCTCTCATCAAGATTTACAAAAAGTCCTTTCTTCTTGCTTCCCTCTCTTATACCAATAACATCACCAACCTTAACCTGATATGAAGGAATAGTCACGATAACACCATTAATTGTAAGATGTCCGTGTGATGTGATCTGTCTTGCAGCTTGTCGTGTTGTAGCAAATCCAGAACGTAGAGCTACATTATCAAATCTACTTTCTAGAAGAGTGACGAGTAAATCAGCTGAGTTACCTTTCTTCTCTGTAGCCTTACTTACATAATTTGAAAATTGTTTGCTAGTAATACCATAACTGTATCTAGCCTTTTGTTTCTCAAGTAGACCTAAACCATAATCACTCTTTGCTCGAGGTTTCTTTGAGAACTGAGATTTCTGAGTTGAACGCATTGCAAATTTCTGAGTTTGAGTTTTCTCAAATACAGGCGCTCCTAATCTTCTTGCTATTTTGTATCTTTTTTCGATTTTCATATATATAAATAAAACTTATTATACTCTTCGTGGCTTCTTAGCCTGTGGTCCATTAAATGGAACAGGTGTTTCGTCCTTTATTGTTGAAATAGTTACACCTTTTGAAATAAATCCTCTGATTGCTGATTCACGACCAGATCCTACACCTTTTACAACAACGTCGATCTCCTTCAATCCTAGAAGTGCTACCTTTACTGCTAGTGTTTCTCCAACTTTTGCAGCTGCAAATGGTGTTCCCTTCTTTGCTCCCTTAAATCCTAGTGATCCGCTTGAAGACCACATAACGATGTTTCCTTTCTTATCAGCTAACTGAACCTTTGTGTTGTTATATGTAGACTGAACAAAAAGAATTCCCGCGTCCAAGTGCTTGCGGGAAGAAGCTGCTTGCTTTGGAGCAGAATCTTTTGACTTCTCTTCTGTTGTAACAATTCTTTTTTTTCCCATTGTAGTATTATTTTCAGTTTAATTATTTCTTTTCCTCCTTCTTTCTTCCTGAACCCATAGTCTTTCTTGTATTTCCTCTAATGGTTCTTGAATTTGTCTTTGTTCTCTGTCCTCTTGCTGGTAAACGCTTAGCATGTCTTGAACCTCGGTATGTCTTTATGTCTTTTAATCTCTTTATGTTTGAAGCAACCTCTCTTTTCAAATCTCCCTCTATCTTCAATGTCTCGATGATCTTTCTAATATTGTTCTCTTGATCAACTGTTAAATCCTTTGCCTTCACTGAAGGATCAATCTTTGCTTCTTTTAAAATAAAAATCGCTCGAGCTCTACCAATACCATAAAGTGTGGTTAATGAAATCTCAAGTCTCTTTGCATCTGGAATTGTTATACCAAGTATTCTCATATAAATTTATTATTATTTTTATCCTTGTCGCTGTTTATGGCGGGGGTTAGATTTGCAGATTACGAAAACATAGCCCTTTCTTCGGACTACACTACACTTTGCGCAAATTTTCTTAACTGACGCTTTAACTTTCATGCTGTGATATATTAAAAAATTAAAATCTCTTTATAATGCGAGCTCTACCTCCATAAGAATCTAGAGCAAGTTCAACTTTATCACCGATAAGAACTCTAATTCTATGCATTCTCATTTTACCGGCTAAATAGGCAAGCACAATATCATCTTTCCCATCAAGCTGTACACGAAACAATGTATTTGGCAATGCTTCTGTCACTACTCCAAATGCGCTAGTAGTAGCGTCTTGCTTTTTGGTATTATGTGTGTTTATGTCCATTAATTTTGCTAGTCGTATCATACTATCAGAGATGGCATAATAAAGTCAATAGGCTTAACATAGATCAGAGAAATAATCCACTAGACTAGTACGTATGAGCATGGGTAATTCATACAAAAGTTGAATACAACTAAGCTAAAATGGCTTTAATTCTCCTCACCCCCTGCGAAGACGCTTCTTCCTTCTGAATTTTGAATACCCATTTACCTTCTGGACCTGCTAGCTCGAAAGTATTGTTTACATGTGGACCTCCACAGAATTCCTTTGAAAAAGCAGATTCCAAAGTATTACCTATATAGTATATAGAAATCTCATCCCCATATTTCTCACCAAAGAAATGCCTTGCACCTGTTTTTTCCGCTTCTGTTCTAGGCATTAATACTTGTTTAACAGGCAAAGCCAGCTTTATTTGCTCATTCACAATGTCTTCAACTTCCTTCTTTTGTTCATCTGCCATTTTTGTATTGTATGAAAAATCAAAGCGTAGTCTTTCAGGAGTGATATTTGAACCTTTTTGACCGACACCGTCACCGAGTACTATATGTAATGCCTGATGAAGTAAGTGTGTAGCTGTATGATATTTAACAACAGCAGGATCATTTGCATCAGCAAGTCCTCCTTTGAATTTCTGCTCTGCCCCAGCACGAGAAAGTTCTTGGTGTTTCTTGAATGCCTCGTCAAAAGATTTTACATCCACTTGCAAATTCTTCTCTTTAGCAAGTTCAATTGTCATATCTATAGGAAAGCCATAACTAGAAAATAGTGTAAAAGCCTGATCGCCAGTAATATCTCCAGCTGTATTCCCTTTTGCAATCTTTTCAAATTCCTTAAATCCTTGGTCCAAAGCCTTAGAAAACTTCTCGGACTCCTTGAATAGCTCATCTTTTATTTTTACAGAATTTTCTTGGATATTGCTATATGTGTCCTTGTACTTTTCTGAAATACTGTTAACCAAAGTATCGACTGTCTCTCGTGACAATTTTCTTTCTGAAGTATTGAATATTGCCCGGCGAATAAGTCGACGTAAAATATATCCCCTATCAGTATTTGCTGGAATTACACCATCGGAAATTAGAAAGATTGATGAACGTACATGGTCTGCAATGATCCTTTGGGATTTCAACTCGCCTGCAAGAGTTTCTGTGATTTTCATTACATCGGACAATAAATCTGTATCATAAATATTATCCACTCCCTGCAGGGTCATTGTAAGTCTTTCTAGTCCTGCACCAGTATCAACGGAAGGCTTTGGTAATTTGCCTATAATCTTTCCATCTTTTTTCTCATATTGCATGAATACGTTGTTCCAAACCTCAACAACATCACGGTTATCATCTGCTTTTACAAATTCTTCATGAGTTAGGCCTTGTCCATTAAAAACATTCTTAATGTCATAAAACATTTCTGTATCAGGACCGCATGGACCGCTATCTCCAGCCTCCCACCAATTATTCTTCGCAGGCAAATAGAAAATTCTATTACCTTCTATTTTGTTCTTATCAAAAATTTCTTTCCACAGAGTAGCCGCTTCTTCATCTCTAGGGGCGATATCATCACCTTCAAAAACAGTTACATACAAACGTGTAGGATCCAAACCAAGTCCCTCATTTTTGTTTGTTAGAAATTCATAACTCCAGTTAATTGCTTCTTTTTTAAAATAATCACCAAGAGACCAATTGCCAAGCATTTCAAAGAAAGTTGCATGGGTTTTATCACCAATATCGTCGATATCAATTGTGCGTAGGCATTTCTGTGCATCAACCAAACGAACACCTTTTTCATGTGGTTTGCCCAATAGAAAAGGCACCAATGGTTGCATTCCCGCGGTGTTGAAGAGCGTAGAGTTTGTGACGCCTTTTTCGTCTGGCGTAACAAGTGACGCTGAAGGAATTATTGTGTGTTCCCTTTTTGCAAAAAATTGTAGGAATCTTGAGCGGATTTCTGATGAATTCATAAAAATGATTTTATCATAAAATTGATTACTGCGCTTATATAAGTCTTGTCCAATGCAAAAGGATACCCAAATCGTTTACGATTCTAACGCAAATG
>CAYXWP010000012.1:0-16694 GCA_964468845.1 uncultured Candidatus Saccharibacteria bacterium
TATATTTCTGAACCTTGATATATAAACCCTCGTCGCTTTGCGAGCGAGATTATCTTTTCCATCTTTGTCTCTTCTTTTATTGCCATTTTATTTATATATTAATTATTATCTAACAACTTTCTCATCATCATCCCTGAAAGCGGGGTCAGTGCTGAATCTAGTACTAAGTACATTCAGATTACTATTAAGTTGCTGATTTGTAAAATCATCTTGTGCTGTAAGCACAGCTTGATTAACCAAGGTCAGCGCCTGATCCACCTGAGCAACACTTGGTGTCATAGATACTTGAAATGAGACTTGTCTGCGTGTATTACTTGATGTGTACGTGCCCATATTTCCAATTCTCCAGACAATTTGTCCGTCCACCTTATTATATGTAATATTTTCGCCCGTTGGACTGACTTTATCTAGCCACTTTACATATGGAGGCAAACCAGAAACTACCTGAGCGCCAGAAACAGAACTTGAAGTGTTGTCTACTGTCCAAACGACAGTGTAAGTTGTTTCTTTCTCGGCTTTTGGAGGAATAGGTCCAGTGTTTTTAAATGGCCCAATCGAACGCACAACCTGCCCTGACAAAGATATATTTGATGAAATCTTTATATGTCGCCTTGCACTTGAAATAAATGTCTCTGGAACATTTGCTTCAGAATTTCTATTACCCTTCACACTCACGTCTAGATAAATTTCTGGATTGATAACTGACTTAAATGAATTACTTTGATTCTTAGGAATTATTGTAAAGCTGACTCTTCCATTACCCCCCGCAGAAATATTTCTTAGATCAGGTGTTGTTATAGAGTTCCAAACTATTTCATTATTTGCTGACATATACAATCCATCTTCAGGTGACACTGAAACTTTATCAAAAGCAGAGCCAGAAAGCTTTACGTGAATTTCACCGTTAATAATATTCGTAGGTAAATTATTAAAGTATGATACATCAATTCTAACTGGAACATTGAAGTTCCCAATGTATTCTACTGATTCGGTGTCCCCGTCCAATGATACACCGACAGACATAAATGGCTTTCTAATACTTATATCCTGTGAACTAGAAACATATTCTGTGCCGATAACTTTTTCATTTTTTGTACTTTGTGCACCTGTGATAAATCTAAAAACTCTTGTTTCGTCATCCTGACCATCAAGCCTACCTTTTATTTTTACAATCTTTTTCCCACTTGGAGGAATATCTCCGATCTTCCACAGTGAAGTATCTGCTAATGGTTTCAAATCGGAGGACACGTAGGTATACCCAAAAGGATAAACTGCTTTTAATAAAACATTTTTTATTGTTTCTTTTGAATTTGAGTTCATTTGCACAGCTATTTCAAATTCTTGTCCGGAATTGACTTCCTTGAAGGATTCAACGGAAAGCGTTAGAGGAGATGAACTGATGAGTAGATCGAATGATTTCTTTTTTTGAAAAACGGATGTCGAACCTTTAACCCTGTACTCAACAGTTACCTCTATTATCTTTTTACTGTTTTCTTCTCCATAGACAACTGCTTGAAGTGTCTTCTTCTCCGTGCCCCCTGGGTCAATATCTGGGAACAATTGTCTAAAATTCTTTAGCTCTTTTGTTGTGTCAGATGCGTTTACCGTACCAGCTGGGAAATCAACAGAAAGATCAACAGTTTCGAGTTTTATATTATTTCTGTTTGAAACTTGAATATCAAATGAGATCGGCTCCCCTCCAGCGACAGAAAGCGGTGCATTAATACTTACGTCAATATTATCTGCGGAGATAATATTTGATCCGTTAAAAAGAAGATACGCACCAGCACCAAGGGCTAGTAAAAAAATTATAACTGAGAACGCCAATAGTTTTGAAAAAAATGACATAGATCTATCTTTATATTTTTTATTAAGTTCAACATCTTCTTGCACTTCGACTGGATGTTCCCAATCTGTTTTTACTTCTGTCTCTTCATCACCAAATCTAAGTCGTCTTTTTGTACGAATATCTGGTGCATTACGTGAATATAATGAGCTTTTTAATTCATCTATTTGACTTTTATCCTCTTGATTCATATTTCAATTATTATACCACAACATTCTACCGTAAATTGTAGTGGCGACTACTACAGTTGGCTTTCTTTTAATGCGGAATTTATCACCATCACTATACGGCTTTTATCCCTCTTTGCCTCATTTATAATGTCTTTACTGAGCGAATTATTTTTAAGATAATGAGTCAAATTACCACTTGAAATATAGCCAAGGATATTTAATATTCTTAAAACAGTGAGGCATTCTATTATTTCATCGTCCTCCCTCTCCAAGTCGAGCGGTGCGACATTTTGCTCGTTAGCACCACGCGCATACAAGGCCTCAACGATTTCAAAAAGCTTTTCATTTTTTTCCTCACCTTGAAGCAATCTTTTCAATAATTTTAAAATTTTTATGTGCAGAGTGCCGGACTTTGTGTTTCCTTCAAAATCGATTCCATGCGCTCCGGTCAATCTCCACACCTCTTTCCCTCTTACGATCGAAACCATGCAAAATGAAAAATCTTGTACATGATATCTGAGCTTAGATTGTGCAAGCCTTATCCCCTGCGCCACCGCACCAATCATTCCGAAATCCCTGGTGAAAAGCAAAAGAAACTTTCCTGCTTCCCCATGCGAGGTGCTGTGTACTACGAATGCTGGGGTTGTATATATATGATGCATTTGGGAGGAATTTACACGGCTTTATTTAGCAATTAAATTGTATGCTATTTGAGGCAAATTAAAAATACTTGACTATATACATAGTCATGATACTCTATTGGAGTCTGAGGGTGCGTGTGCGTGAAGTGATAGGTATCCGGTCAAATGATAAATCCTGCGCACTCTTAGACTTCTCTCCCGCCGGAAGGCATTGGAGACGCACAAAAGCCCAGTTCGCAAAGGCAGAAGGCGACTGGCAAACCAAATCGGTACTAGGTTCCGCGGTGCGAGAGGGACTTGATCCCTCGAATTAACCCGCGACCAATGCCACCGAACCGATGGCTGAAACTGAGTACGCAACTGATGATGGAGATTGGGGCATTAAAGTTGGGCCATCCGATCACACAACAAACGTACTAGCCCGTTCCATTCTAGACAGGAACGCGTTCCCGGAGCTGCATCCGCGGAATGAGGTGGAAACCTTAAATCACCAACAGTTTGTCATGGCCCCCCTTCGCAGACTGCACATGCGATCGGGGGCTTTTCTTTTTTATACAGGCAACTTATGGTAGAGCTTTCACTTTCAAATAGTAAAGTTTTGTGCCAATATGTGTTTGTTGATGCAGGAGGTGCAAAGTCTTGTATCAGCCGGCGCTTGGCATTTCATGTCTTGTCGTTGTGTTCGTAACTGAAGGTCGCCTGACGCAAGTTGGTTGGGCGACTTTTTTATAAAATTTGACAGTGAATGCATTTCTGGCAGAATTACAGGTGTTAACATAAACGACGTCATCGGCTGTGTTAACCGACGCGGCCATTTCATGGCTTAGCGTTGATACGGGTCGTCTGGCGAGTTGCAGACGGCCTTTTTTTGTATGTTTTTCTATTCTATTTTGACCTATTTATTCTAATCTACTTAGTTATATCCAACCTTACTGACATTTCCCCAATAACAATAGTTTCCCCATCTAGAGCTCCAAACTGAATATCCTTCAACAAAGTCGCGCTAGAAATAGCGCCTTTATTTTTTTCAATTAAATCTACAAAAACCTTATCAGTATCAACGGTCAAAACTGCTCGATCTTGAATCGTCAATCCCTTTGTCTTTCTCAAATCTTGAACTGCACGGATAAGCTCACGAACCGTACCCTCCTCTTTTAATTCTGGTGTAAGTGCAATATCCAACACCACATCCTCTGAAAGACTGGCGTTGACAACAACTTCCTTCACATTGACTTCGTCTTTAATAAGGTCGATCAGAACAGAAGGGATAGAAGATTTTATTGTAAGCTTTGCTAAAGGCTGGCGAACATTTATTTTCGCTCTCATTCTTGCTTCAAGTCCTAGCGAAGCCACCTTCCGAACCTCTCGCATCGACTCAATTATTTTTTCATCAAATTTTTTCACCTCAGGCCAAGACTCTAAATGCACACTTTCCTTTTCAGCACCTCCCCTCATTGATCCATTCGCTGAATCATCCTTCGACACATTTTTTAATTTAAGATAAATATCCTCCGAGACGAAAGGCATAAACGGCGCAACTAGCTTCACCATTGTCAAAAGCACGGTGCGTGTAGTAGAAAGAGCCATTGCCTTATCTTTTTCATCTTCTCCTTTGAATCGATCGCGAGAACGTCTCAAATACCAAGTCGAAAGATCGTCAATAAAATCAGCGAAAGGTCTTATCGCTTTATCGATTTCATATTTTTCTAAATTCTCTGTAACTTCCTTTGTAAGCTCTGCCAATCTAGTCATCATCCACACATCGAGAACATTAGTGCTTGGAATATCCTCAACCTCCCCATCAGCATACATCTCATAGAAAGTAACAACATTATTCAAACGACCGATATGTTTCTTCACAACTTCATCAACACCTTTTTCTATAAAACAAAAATCCTGCGCATGAACAACTGGTGAAGACATCAAATAGTATCTGAGGGCATCCGCTCCATATTTATTTACAATCAGCATCAAATCTGGATAATTCTTTTTTGATTTCGACATCTTTTGCCCATCCTCAGCGAGAACAAGTCCATTCACCACTACTTTTTTAAATGGCGATTTGCCGAAAAGTGCAACACCGAGAACAAGCATTGAGTAGAACCATCCTCGAGTTTGGTCTAGTCCCTCTGCAATAAAGTCTGCGGGGTAACCTTTAGTTTTGCCCAAAATTTTACTGAATGGCCCTGGCTTTGGATTGAAATCACATTTATTAAATGGGTAATGTGCTGAGCCAAAAGGCATTGAACCAGATTCAAACCAGCAATCAAAAACCTCAGGAATTCTTCTCAGCTTATTACCCTTCTCTGAAATCAACTCTAAATCGTCGATGAACGGCCTGTGCAAATCAATTTCATATTCTGCATTATGAGGTAGCGGATGAAAATCTAATTTAATTGGTTTGGCATTTTTTGTATAGTGATCTTTATGCCCTCTCAATTCTATAGCCTGTTTTCTCGTCAACCCGTCTACGGCAGATTCTAGTAAGAAGGTCGGTAGGTCATGTGTGACAATCAAAATATTTTTTCCAGAATATTTTTTCTCAAGTGAATAAATAAAATCACCCATACGCTTTTTTATATCAGCAAAATTTTCGCCACCTTCTGGTGTATGAGCAAATCTGTCTTTCCCTGAAACGTTCTTGAAGAAATCCTCCATCGGCCTACCGTTCCAAACCCCAAGATTTACCTCCCCTACTTTTGACTCAAAAATTATTTTCTTTGTATCAAAACCAATTTTATTTGAAATTATTTCTGCAGTTTCTCTGGTGCGAATAAAAGGTGAAGAGAAAATCAAGTCGATTTTCTTATCAGCAAACCATTTACCAGCCTCTAGGGCCTGTTCTTTACCGTTCTCTGTTAAATGATGTGGATTTGTGACAATCGAGCTTACAATTGACTTAGTATTATTCTCCGCCTCACCATGACGACAGACATAATATGTATTTTTTGAATGACTATACTTTTTTAAATCATCAACGGATGACAAGACTTTGCATTCATTTGTTTTTTCATCCTTCCAGACTGGAAGTGGCGCACCCCAAAACCTCGAGCGTGAAATCGCCCAGTCACGAGCACCCAATAGCCAATTACCAAATCTACCCTCTCCTATTTCCTCTGGAATCCATTTTACTTTCTTGTTTTCTTTTACCAATTTATCGCGCAGTGCAGTAACTTTTACAAACCACGAAGAAGAAGCGTAATTTAAAAGTGGAGTATCACATCTCCAACAATGTGGATACGAGTGAATCAATTTCTCTTTTGCAAAAAGCACACCTTTATGCGCAAGGTATTTTATTATCTCTATATCTGCTTTTTGATGACTTTCGATCTTGTTCGCCTTGTCCTCCGCAGTATCCTTTGGCTTAACATCCTGTCCTGCAAAATCTACAACTTCCGGCTTAAATTTTCCATTAGTACTGACATGCTGTACGAAAGGTAAATTGTACTTGAGTGAGAGATCGTAATCGTCTGCACCAAAGGCAGGGGCAATGTGGACTATGCCTGTACCATCCTCTGTGGTCACAAAATCTGCACCATACACCTTCCATCCATTCCCTGTATTCTTTAGTTTTTTATCATTAGAATAATAATCAAAAACTGGCTCGTATGACTTTCCAACTAAATCCGAACCCTTCATTTCTCTGACAATGGTATATTGATCCTCTTTAAAAACTTTTTGTAATCTATCTTTTCCAAGAATAAATTTAACTAGTTTTCCAGCACCTTCGCCCTTACCATCGCCTTCATCTTTTTTCTCAATCTCTACATAATCAATATTTGGACTCACTGCCAAAGCCACATTTCCGGGCAATGTCCAAGGCGTAGTTGTCCAAGCAAGTATTGATGTATTACTCTCCCCTTTTAATTTAAACTCCACTGTTACAGAAATATCAGTGATGTCCTTATATCCCTGACTCACCTCAAAATTTGAAAGTGTTGTCTCGCAACGAGGACAAAGATTCATTGACTTGAAGCCTTCATAAATCAAGCCTTTCTTATGCAACTCAGAAAAAGCCCACCACACGGATTCTGTATATGTGGCATCCATAGTCTTGTAATCATCATTCATGTCCACCCATCTCCCAAGACGAGGAATGATTCTTCTCCAATCGTCAGCATAACGCATCACACTTCCCAACGCTTTTTCATTAAAATTACCAATTCCATAATCGACAATATCTTTTTTTGATGCAAGTTTTAACTCTTTTTCTACAATGTTTTCTACAGGCAAACCATGACAATCCCATCCCCAGCGACGTGGAACATGATACCCTTGCATGGTCTTGTAGCGAGGAATTATATCTTTTACTGTCCCTGGTACGACGTGTCCGTAATGTGGTTCACCCGTCGCAAAAGGAGGCCCATCATAAAAGACAAAATCTCCCTTTGACGAAGGTCTTTCTAGGGTCTTTTTAAATATATTGTTATCCTCCCAAAATTTAAGTATCTTCTCCTCTGTTTCCGAGACTTTTGATTTAAGTGGTTTCTGTTCTTCGTTCATGCATGCTATTTTAGCATTTTTTCAGGATAAATGAAGTTCTATGAGATTCGAAAAGTTTTACCAACACTGAGTTGCAGGAGCTGTTGTGAATTGATCAACAGCATCTGCAGTCGGAAAATCTGACTTGCCCTTACTATCAATACACCAAATATCGGTTGAAGATGAGGTTGTTGAGGCTGTACCAGGAATTCTTCCGTAAAGTGCATAATCATTGTCCGATATTGTGCCATACAGCTTACCATCAGCAGATCTTGCCATTAAATCTGAAATCAAAATTTGTATTGAAGCGTCAGCGGTTGCGTCTACTTCGGGAGGTGTAGCGGTCGTCGTAAATAGGCCAATGTATGTATAGGCATCGCCATAAAATAGTTCTGCCTTCTTTCTGAAGTTATCCATTTCAGACCTATATGCCGCCACACTACCTTTCTGTCGGGCTGTGCCAAATTTAGGAAGTATTATAGACGTAAGGACACCAATTATTGCAATTACTACTAAAAGTTCAATCAAACTGAAACCTTTTTTTGTATTCTTCATATGGTTGTATATTATTATACAAGCATATTAATTAAATACATACTACAACTATCCACAAAACAAAACCCCGCCGTGTGGCGGGGTTTTCCAAAACCATATTAAGCTGTATTAGTTACACTTTGCAACCGCACCTGTGTTATCATTTGTTGCAATTGCTGTTGCTGTAGAAGTTGTTGCTTGTCCTGTACTATCAACACACCAATAAATCGAAGGTGTTGATTTCAAAGGAACGGCAACTACCCATGATGTTGAACTACCAACAGCTGTTGCTCCATCTGTAGCATTACATACAGCTGCACCACCTCCTGAATTTACAGCGGCGGCGATTGCCTGCTTTATGTTTTGATCACCATTAAACATTCCTGATGTGCAAGCTGTTGTTTCTGCACCATAGTTATTAAATGTATCCTGGAAAAGTGAAGCGGAAGCACGAATACCATTCAAGTTACCCTTTACCGCTGCATCTCCTCCCTTTGATCGTGCTGTATTCAAACTTGCCAAAACTACTGATGACAAGATACCGATGATAGCGATAACAACAAGCAATTCAATCAATGTAAAACCTTTTGTATATTTCTTCATAACAAAATTAATTAACTTAATAAATAAAACTAATAATTAAACTATGGCTGTAATTATAGCAAGTAAACCGAAACAATGTGCAATTAGTATGTGGATAACTTACCACCCCTTCTACTGTGCCCCTGCAATATTGTATATAGGGATAAGAACTGAGGCCAAAAGTATAGCAACTCCACCTCCAAGAGCCACGATCATTATAGGCTCGATAAGATCTACGAGAGCATCGACAGCAGTGGTTACTTCGCGGGCGTAGAATCTAGCCAATGTTTTCAAAATTGCTCCTAGCTCTCCTGATTCTTCCCCAACTTTAATCATCTGAATCATGATACCTGGAATTTCACCATTTCCAGATAGAGCCTCAGACACAGCCTTACCGGCCTTTACTGCATCAACGGCATCAGCAAGAATTTTTTGATAAATAGAGTTATTAATAACAGAAGAAGTAAGTTCTAGAGCACGAATCATTGGAATTCCAGAGATAAGCATTGTATTCATGTTATCTGAAAGTCTTGACCAGTATAATTTCCTAAATAGATTACTAACATATGGCACGCCTAGCTTTATCCTATCAAACATTTCCTTTCCTGTTGGGGTTCTAAAATATTTAACTGCAAAAAATCCGACAATAATAAGAATGCCTACAAGGAAAAATCCATAACTTGTCAAAAATGTACTTATACCGAGTATGATTTGTGTATAAAATGGAAGTTCCTGACCAGAATCTACGAGAATTCCACTGATCTTAGGAATAACCATTGTAAACATAAGGAGCATAACGGTTATGAATGTCATCATAACGAATGCAGGATAGATCAAGGCTCCCTTTGCCTTGGAGACAAGCTCGTATGTACGATCAAGATAATCAGCAAGATAACTGAAAGTATCATTAAGTTTACCAGACTCTTCTCCAGACTTAACCATACTCACATAAAATTCTGAAAAAACCTTTGGATGTCTTGCCAGTGCTGCGGAGATCTGACTTCCAGCTTGAAGATCATCTGCTATTGTCGTCAGCTTTGCTCCTAACACTTTATTCTCCGTTTCTGCCGCAAGCAAACGAAAGATTCTAAGCGCGGAAACTTGTGCTTCAAACAAAGTTGCAAGCTGTCGTGACAAAATCACCACATCTTTATTCGAAACTCTTTCAAGCCAAGTAATATTCATCGAGAGCACGCCTTTACTTACACCCTCTTCATTTATAGAGGTGATGACAAATCCCCTTCTCTGGAGAGAAGATATTGCCACATCGACATTGACAGCATCAATCGATCCAGTTTTTGGTGCTCCAGTTTCATCTATTGCTTGATATATAAAAAGCATAATATTTTATTTTTAAATTAAATGAGACGATCGAGAATCTTTGGATCTAATGAATTCATGTATGCACTTTCGGTTGTTATCTCTCCTGAACGGACAAGTTCTGCAAGAGAACGATTCATGTCAATCATACCATCACCTGAGCTTGTTTCGATAACTGAACCAATTTCATGAATTCTTTTTTCGCGGATAAGGTTGGATACGGCATTGTTATTAATCAAAAGTTCACACGCCGGAATAAGTCCACCGGAGATACGTGGAATGAGTCTTTGAGAAAAAATACCAGTAAGGCTACTAGCAAGCTGGATACGTATTTGATCCTGCTGTCCTGATGGGAATGAATCAATTATACGGTTTATTGTTTGGAATGCATTATTTGTATGAAGTGTAGAAAATACAAGGTGACCAGTTTCGGCTGCAGTAACGGCGGTAGCAATAGTTTCTATATCGCGCATCTCACCGACTAGACAAACATCTATATCTTGTCTAAACATCGAGATAAGTGCATCCTTAAAGTCTGGAGTATCTATTCTTACCTCTCTTTGATCAATAACAGATTTCTTTGATTCATAAATGTATTCTATTGGATCCTCAATAGTCATTATATGCTCTGTCCTTGTCTGATTTATCATTTCAATCAATGATGCAAGAGTTGTAGATTTACCTTGTCCTATTGGACCCACAACAAGAAAGAATCCTTGTTGCTTACGTGTGAAGGTCTCTATTATTGGTGGCAAATTTAATTCCTCAAGAGTTTTTATCTTCTTTGGGATAAGTCTTAGAGCAATAGATACTACACCTTGGCGAAAAAAGGCATTACCTCGAAAGCGTGCGCTGGAAAGGCTGTATGAAAAATCAACATCTTTATCATTCTTCAACAAAATTTTATTTTCCTCACTAAGAAATTGATCAAGATATCCATGCATCTCTGCTGATGTGGTAATACTTTTCTTAACCAAAGGAATAAGAGCACCAGCAACGCGAATAACAGGGTGTCTCCCCTCTGCAAGATGTAGATCTGATGCATTTTCATTTACCACTAACTCTACCAACTGCTCAATTTCTTTTTTAAAGTCCATAAATTATTTTGTTACTGATGAATAAATTTTTTGCACTTCTGACAATACCTCGGAAGGAATTGTTGTGGCTTTTATAATATAACCGTCAACATTAAGTGCTTTAGCTTTTGCAATATCATCCGGTAAACCTTGATTCGTAAGCATGATTACAACTGTTTTTTTCAATAATTTTTCCTTTCTGATAACGGATAGGAATTCAATACCGTCCATTCCCGGCATCACCACGTCTATTAATAAAATATCCGGCTCCGTTCCGTCTCGAAGAATTTTCAATGCATCCTCGGGACTTTGTGTCATATGCACATCAAAATTATTCTTTGAGAATTTCAACGCATACATATCAAGCAGAAACTTATCATCATCCACAAACATTATACTCAGATTTTTTTTGTCCATGTCTTTATTATACTAGAGCTTATTAACTTCCTCAAATGGAATAATCTTCTGAAATGCCTTTATCATTGCATCCTCCTTCATCGTTAGCATACCCTTCTGTCTTAGAACTCTAGAAATTTCGACCTCGTTTGGATTCTTCAAAATTATTGACTCAATTTCTTTATCCATTTTTAACACCTCAAATACAGCCATACGACCTCTTGTTCCTCTTGGACAGTCTGGAGTTGGTTGAATACCATATACAGTATCCGTGAAAGGAATTTCCTTTTTATATTGTTCAGGAAGATCTGAGAACTGCTTATCAATTATCATTTTTATACTTCCCTCAACAGGCATAGGTTTACCAGCACCAGGTGGGAATGTGCCTACAAGTCTCTGGGCAATAGCTAGAATAAGGGTTGGAGCGATAAGATAAGGGTCTATACCCATATCGATGAGGCGAGGGATAACACCAGCAGCATTGTTTGTGTGAAGTGTAGAAAATACAAGGTGGCCAGTAAGAGCTGCTTGTACAGCAAGCTGTGCAGTCTCATTATCTCGGATCTCTCCAATCATGATAATATCTGGGTCTTGTCTCAATGTTGTTCTAAGTCCAGATGCAAATGTATATCCAATCTCTGGACGAACCTGTGACTGACTTATCCCCTCCATATTGTATTCAATAGGATCCTCAAGAGACAAGACGTTTTCTCCTTCCTTATCAACCTCATTTAACATAGAGTAGAGGGATGTAGACTTACCGGAACCTGTAGGACCTGTAATAAGTATTAGACCATAAGGACGATTGATAGCTTCACGTATCGTAGCAAGATTCTTTGTGGTCAAGCCAATTTGATCAAGAGCCTTTACTCCCTTTTCCTGATCAAGAATACGCATCACGACCTTCTCTCCATAATATGCGGGGAAAGTTGAAACACGAAAATCTATTTTTCTACCATCAACTCGTGCAGAAAAACGTCCGTCTTGTGGTTTACGCTTCTCATCAAGCTTCATGTTCGACAAAACCTTTATACGTGCAACAACGGCACTATGTACCTGTGGAGGCAAAACTAGACTTGTATTTAAAGTACCATCTACACGAAATCTGATTCTGATCTTATCTCGCATATGTTCGATGTGCACATCAGACGCATTACCTTCTGTTGCATAGCGAACAATTGTAGCCACAATTTTAACAACTGGGGCATCTTCAATAATTATGGCATTAGTATTTTCATCTACTTTTGATTTTTTTGTATCAACTGTCCCTTCGGTATCAACAGACAAAACAGTTTCAAGTTCGGAAAGAGCCTTGGACACCTCCCCTCCTATACCCTTATATGATTCAATAATTTTACTATAATCATCAATGCTAATTAAAAATATTTTATAAGGAATATTATTTTTTGATGCAATAAAGTTTAGTGCATCTCTTGCCTCAATATTGTCTGGATCTACAATTCCAACTTCAAGTGTCCCCTCCGATAAGCCAATCGGCACAAATTTATAGTGTGTTGCTGACTCCTCAGGAATATAATCTAATGCCTCAAATGGCACTGATGTGTCCCCCATACTTTTCACTGGTATATTCAAAAACTCTCCTCGTGCAGC
This sequence comes from uncultured Candidatus Saccharibacteria bacterium, assembly GCA_964468845.1. GTDB lineage: Bacteria > Patescibacteriota > Minisyncoccia > Phycocordibacterales > PALSA-1337 > CAIOGI01. The sequence continues at coordinate 12,659 of CAYXWP010000012.1, forward strand.
AAGAATTTCTTCCGAGTGAATACCCGATTCCAGAAGGATTTTATCGAGAGATTCCCCGTTTGCCATTCGTGTCTTTATCTCTTTTACACCATCTTTGTTTATAAGATTTTTATTTAATAGTATTTCTATTATGCTCATATAATATTGTTAGCAATTCCGACTATCTTCTCGATGCCGATGGAGTGCGAGTGACCGGGGTAAATACCGGCGCTACATAATAAGGATCAAATGGATTTACTCTACCAACATTCTGTGGTGGTATTTCAACTGTATGGTCCAAAAGGATTTTATAAAGTGGATCGTCAAATATAGTTTTATCTATTTTAATTGAGTTTATCTGATTTAAAATTGAAAGGACTCTTGCGCCAATTATCTGAGAATCTACATCTCCTATCGCCCCCTGTTGATCAAGTGAAGAAATCGTTGAGTCGTTTGGGCCTCCAAGTGTGTAGAAGTACATTAAAGCTCCGATCAAGAGGATGGCGACGAATATTATGATTGTTTTTGTTGATGATGAAATTTTTTGCATATTATTCATTGGTATTACTATTTAAGCCAATACGTTCTCAACTCTACGCTATAATCATATGTGCCAGTATCGTTTACGGTAAAATCTATTTTTGATATGTCGATGATTCTCAAGCTTGTCTCAAGATCTTTAATCAACTCAAGGAATGTCAGATAATTTGTAGTTACATTGAATGTCAAAAGAACTGTATCGTATGGACTAGCGCTGTCTGGTGGCGGAACGTTATTAATTCTTGCATTTGTACCATTTGTTCCACTAGATTTTATTCCTGTATTTATATTTGGAGCGTCGGTTTTAACATTCCTCAAAACAAGACCGCGACTTAGCCCTATACTCTTTACATCAAGAGTCAAACGAACATTATCAATGTTATTTGGTAACATTTTTTCTAGGCGCTCTTTGTCTATATCATCAATCTCATTGTATGATCTTTGCACATCGTCACGTACCTTCATCAATTTTTCTGAATTCTCAATCGCTTCCTGATACCCAGCATTAACATTTTTTATTGTTTTTAGTTCTTCCACTTTACCCTTTGTAAAGGTAAAGTATATTCCGATTGCAAGTATTAAAAGTATTATTGGTGTAGAATTTCTATTCATAAAATTATTGTGTTGTTGAAGTTGATGTAGTATCGTTTATTTCCATATTTTCCTGCATGAGTTTCTGCTTTAGTATATCTGCAGGGTTTATATCAGCTGTAAAGCCAAAAGTAACTGATCCATTCTCGGATGATTCAACAACATTTGATATAACCGGATTCTTTAGCACCTTATTCATTCCATATTTCTCAGATGCACCAAATATGTCAGATTGATATGCAATTGCAAAAGAATTTTTTGCAATTCCTCTCAAGGTTATAGTTATATCCTCATTATCCTTTGCTGGAGCACTGAATGAAAAACTATTAAATCTTACATTTTCAACTGTTAGTTGGCTAAGTATCGAAAACACCTCCTCAACAGCCAAATGGTTCTTCAATAATTTCTTGCTTAAATCAATTTTATAATTTACCTTCTTTAGATTCTCTATCTCGGCAATTGGAAATCTTTTCTCCATCATGGCAAGCTGACTTCGATAGTCATCTTGATTTTTTGTTAAAACATTCGCCCATACAACCGAAAATACAGCACCGGCAACTGATGCCAAGAAAATAATAGTTGCTATAACCATCAAGATGCTTGTGCCACCTCTAGCAGAAACGACTTTATGTTCAGGAACAAGTGGTTTTTTGGGGATAAACGATGTTTGAAATTTTGTCTCCATTTCTTTAATTATTATTATACAAGACTTTAATATAAATATCGATAGCAACCATGTGTATATCTTTATTAATCTATTTCAGACAGACGGCGAAGTGCACAACCGATAGCAACTGCGAATTCAGGACCAGCCTGTGCAAGCTGTTCAGAGAAAAATGCTGGAGTCTCAAGTCTGCTGAATGGATCTGCATACACAACCTCTGTTTGAAAACTTATTTTTGCTAAATCAGTAAAGCCTTTTAATAGTACCCCTCCCCCGGTCAGTATTACTTTACTAATATTTTTCATATATTTTTTCTGATAGTTTAACATCGTTGCATTTGCTTCATAAAAAACATAGTCTAGATTAACAGTCACAATCTCTGTTAGTTCTTTATACTCTGGTCCACCTTTTAATCCATACATTCTTTTCATATTTTCTGCTTCACTTACATTGACGCTTAGTGACTTGGATATTGCAAGTGTAATATCCTGCCCCCCTCGATTGATTATGTGAGACGCTCTCAATATCCCTCTCTCTACGATATATAGTTTCGTAATTCTAGCCCCCATGTCTATAACCATGACCGCCTGTATACCCTGCTCTACCACAGAACGAATTGAACTAAATAATTCTATCTCATAGAAGGACGGTTGAACGCCTGAGTTGTTGCTGATAACCTGATAATTATTTATATATTCATTATGTATTGCAACTACTAGAAAATCCTGATTCTTCCTCTCAACTTGTTTTTGTGGACTTTCATCATCTTCGGAGTATGCCTCCTCTCTTGGGATTGGAGAGTAATCCACAACAACCTCACTCATTGGTACTGGAATGTATTTTCTTGCCTCAAGAGATATAACTTCCTGCATTTGTTTCCCTGGAACTAATGGGACCGTAACAAAGGTTATTAGGCTCGAAGATAACGGCAAAGCAATACCAGCAGAAACAGTTGTGGTTTTTGCTTCTCGCAAAATATCCTTTAATGCTTCAACAGTTTTTTCATTGGAAAGACTTGTAGATCTACCAACCTCTATTCCTGAGTACGGGCCAAGAGCAAGCTCACCGTAAGTTTCAAGTACGGCCTTACCTCTCTTCTTTTTTATCTGCACCACTTTTATCGCAGAGGAACCTATATCAATACCTAATACACTAGTACCCTTTTTGGAAAAAATAGAAAATAAGTTACGAAAAAAATCCATAGGTTTATTGTACCACAATAATAGTATAAAATAACGCGATGTACAAACTACTCCAATACATAATTGATTTTGTATTTCCACCAAACCAAGAAGAACTTACGCTGAGAAGCCTTCCTGTTGACTGGTTTGTAAATAATATTCAAAAAATATCTAAAACTGAGTTCCCTTTCATTAAGGCGCTATTCCCCTATAGCGATCCACTAATTAAAGAACTAATTTGGCAAATAAAGTACAAGAAAAATAAACATGCGACAAAATGTGCGGCATATTCTATATATTTTGAGTTAAATAATGAGGATGAAAAAATTACTTTAATCCCAATACCAATTTCCAAGAAAAGAAGAAAGGAGCGTGGATATAATCAATGTGAATTAATTATTGATGAGATAATCAAATTGGACAATGACTCTGGCGAAGCAGGCAAATTTCACAAAGACTATGATCTATTAATTAGAATAAAGGATATTGAAAAACAAACTTTGAAAAACCGCGAGGAACGTTTGGTAAACACAGCCAATATTTTTAAAGCGAATTCGGCAAAAAAGCTGGGCCAAACAAGAAAGCTCGATCAAAAAATCATAATAATAGATGATGTGACCACTACTGGAAGCACACTAAAAGAAGCTCGCGAGGAGCTTCTTAGAGCGGGATATATGAATGTTAGTGCTTTAACTATTGCGCACTAGGTGTAGATGCCGGAGGTGGCGTTGGTGGCGTCGCCGAAGAAGACGTGGCTGTAGACTGTGATGGAGTCTCGGGATTTTCACCATTTGCCCTCCACTTTTTTACTATGAAGTATAGGTAAACTAATTCTAGAATACCCATAGTGTTTAGTACAAGTAAAGCAACAAACCATGCTGTTTCATCTCTTTTGGCAGCATACCAAAGTGCATAACCTTTTAAAGCCAACACCACAACCATTAAAATAAAGAATAGTATTGCGCCAACAGTCAATAAACCTAGACTCATTCCGAATGGGAATGCGTTGTACGAATTTGCAAATAATGAATTCATCATAATGTCCAATATTATACCATATTATTTTTGTGGAGAAAGTGGC
>CAYXWP010000013.1:0-16630 GCA_964468845.1 uncultured Candidatus Saccharibacteria bacterium
TAATTCATATACCTCATATTATATCTAGGTGGTGCACTTGAGAGTTGAATGTGCCATTAGTGCTATTGACAAAACTTGTGTTATATGATAACCTATTTCTTAGACAAAAGTCACATCCATTTGATTCTCACGTAAGTGGGAGATGGAGTGTGAGATAAAAAGTGGCAAAACAAACAAAAAGCCACGCTTCCCAAGACGCGAAAAGCGTCACTCCTGTACCATGAAAAAGAAAACAACCAAAGCCAAGAAAAACACCACTCCAAAGGCGGTTAAAGCACCGGAAGTGGCGCCGACTGCCAAAGGCACCGAGGCAGATGGGGTTAATCCCCTTACCAAGGAGGCCTTCAAGTGGATGGTCAATAAGGATTCCATCCCCGGGGCGTTTCCCCCTGTGCTGTACTGCGGACCTAGCACCCTGCTGTTGATCAGTCAGGCACTCGGTCGCCAAATCGAACTGGACGAGGCAAAGAGGCTCGTTCAGGCAGACGGAGAAAAACAAATCTGTGCAATCACTGGAAAGGAATTCCGGCCGGTGGCTTACGTACCCTTCTGTCCGAAGGGCCTCAAAAGCCAAATTGAGGCTGGAGCAACCCTTCTTGAAGCACGTCTTCCATTCGGAGGACAATATTACTTCATCAAGGGGGAACCGAAACCAGTCTCGGGGTCTGTCTTTCACTACGATGAGCGAACGGATTCGTATGATTTCGCTAACAGTAGTCCCCTCGTCATCTTGGCTCGCGAGTTCGCCAAGAAAAAACTTGGAATGAAGTGGGGTGTTCCTCTGGGCCAGATCGACCAAGTCTTGGGACGTAAGAAAGAACGGAACAAGAATCAGGAGGTCGCACGAGAGCTGGTCGAGAAGTTCCTCCGTGCCGGGAGGGATAAACGTTTCAGCCATGGCAAACGGTTGGTCCCTGTCGGAGAGGCTTTCGACGAGGCAAAGCGAGAGGGCAAGAAAAAACGCCGGCATCGCTCGGAAAACGACGGGGAGTAGAATCGCAGTGGGGATCTAGGAGCATACTCCTGGGTCCCCGCTTTTTTGTTAATTATGGAGAAACACTACATTTTAATAAGGCAATATGTTTTTTGATACAAAATAGATAACCCTTGACAATATTAATATTTCATGTATAATTATATTAGAAGCTTAATCTATGCCACTTTGGCAAAGAAAAAGCGACAATACAGAAAACAACCAACTAGAGAAAGGAAAGAACCATGGCACAATTCAGCGCAAAGGCAATTAAAGGGACGAGCGTCAAAGCCGGTGGCTTGCCAAACGTCAAGGGCGGGGCACTAGTCGCACCGCCTGCCCCCCAAAAAAGGGTGGCGAAGGCAGCATCGACAACAACGCCAGCGAAAGCGAAGTCGGCACCAGCGACACCGCCAGCACCAAAAAAGCGGACGGCGAAGTCTGCAAAGGCAACGCAACCCACAACTTCAACGCCGCCAACTCAGAAAAAGCGGACGGCGAAGTCACCAACTCCCAAAAAGACAGCGGCTGCGAAGTCCGCACCCCAACAAGCCCCCGTCACCAAAACGTTGCGGGAAAAGATCCTTTGGGGAGTGGCGATCGTGGTAGGCCTGTTGGTCCTGGCTGCTCTGATGTTCGCTCTCGTTGGCATTCTGAAGAACCGCCAGTCGGTGATTCCTCAGGTGGATGGTGGCGTTGCTAGCGAGTCGCATCTTGCTTCAGGGTCAACCTCGTTGGCGAGCACAGCATCAAACACCCAGGGTGGACGAGGACAAGGTAGCCTCGAAAACTCCTCCACGTCGCCAAACGGAAGCGCCTTCTCAGCTTCCATTAACGGGAGTGACGGGAGGATCGTCCAAGTTGCTGGAGATCTCGTGAACATCTTCACGAACAGTGTCGATGGTCGAGCGCAGAACCAACAGGCCAAGTGGCCCGAAGGTTTCAAGCCTGACCATGTGGAGACTATTACTCCACCTGCAAACGATGACTGCTTTGTTGCAGTCGTGATCCCGCGCAACAAGTTCCACAGGTTCAATTTTCCTGCGGGGAATTACGAGATCACGCCAGAGTGTTACAATGTCCCATTGTCTCAGATTAAACTGGAAATCAACGGGCACGCCGTTGACGTCCACGACGCCTGGCACGAAGGGAGGACAAAGAGCATTGGCATCTTCAATGGAGGTGAGGAAGCACTTCCAATTCGGTTTCACTTTAAATGGAAAGCGAAATAAGCAAATCCATTTGAAGGCACGGGGAGCAGACGCAAGTTTGCTCCCTTTTTTATACAAAATTTTCATAGTTTACACTATCAAATTTCCTTGACTTTTTACACAAAGTGTGATAGTATTATATGCAAATACGATCACGACTGGTCGTTGACAATTTAGCGAAACAACAACAAATCACCTTACTGAAGTGAGGTGAGCAAACAAAGGACAACCATATGAGGGCTACATTCGGAATCGGCGTGGGTATTTTTATACTCACAATCACAATGTTTTTTTCCTTTTGGGGGATCGATGATTTCCTAATCGGGTTGGCCATTGCGATAGTTACAGCGTCACTCCCATACTTCTGGTTAATCTTCCCTGCCCTGACATTTGATGTACTAGGGGATGAAGCATGGATCATGGTGAACCCCTGGATGACAGAAAGTACACACCACGAGGAAACCTTTTTGGGCTTTAGGACAATCAAGGCCCAGAGAGAATTCCACTCTGGATTTCACTGGCGCTGGCCAAGGGAATACAAAGTAAGATCAGTGGAACTCAACAGGAGAATCCTTGTCGTTCCTGAAGCTGGAGAGGTGATAACGACCCGTGATGGGAAAACCTACCGAGTTGAGTGGTTTGTGGTGGTAACACCTCTCCCAGGCTACTTGGTGAATTTTACCAAAACAAACGAGGAGGACGTCAAGAAGCAAGTTAAAGGACGGGTTGTACAATTCCTTCAAGGGTTCTTCGGAGACCTAGAATCGAGGAGTGTCAAGTTTGATAAGAGACAGCTCGAGAGAATCAGGATCAAATTTGAAAAAATATTTCAAGGCGAAGAACACCTTGATGATCTTGAGATCAACCTTGGGATTTGGACTGGCACTCCAAAAGTAGTGAAGGTACGTCAATCAAGCATCACAGAAGAAGCACGCCAGCTAACTCAAGCGATCAGAGACTTCAGTGTCGCCGCAAAGGAACTTGTCCGTTCAAGTGCTGGCTCACTTAAGTTCCGTGAAGCGCTTGGCTTGATAATGATGTTCCAGCAAAACATAACCGCAGGTGGCGAACAACTGAGCTATGTTGACGCAACCAGCTTCCTCCTTGGAATGGGGGGAAAGAAAGGACAAAGGTCATGAGTGAAAAAACAGAAAAAAACCCCATGAAAAATGTGGGGTGGGTCATCTTCGCGGTGATCCTCGGTATCGCCGTTCTCGCGATTGCAGTAAGGATAATGCTGGCACAAGGACGAGGTTCCACAAGTCGTGGCAGTTCTCGAGCCACCTCGAGTGCATCCGCCATTGCTTCAACCACCATCACTATTACATCGGCCAAGTGGTCATGGGTGAAGGTAAATGGGAAAAAGTGTGGTTGGGGTGCACCAAGAGTCAATGGTGTTATTGACAACACCATCAAATATTGGGTCGTCGCAAACGATCCCAACTCCAAAGCGACAGAAATGCCGAAAGGCACGTATGTTGATACTGGAGATGATGTTCACACTCTCTATTTCAGACTTATGCCGAATCAAGGTAGTGTAACTGCTGCTGAGATTCCGGTACGACTGAGATAGAAACAAAAAGGGCCGGATGCGTCATGCGCCGGCCCTTTCTTTTTTATTCTTAACTTACCATTAACTTTCAATCTGCGTTGGATCTGCATTTATATTATCTTGACGAAGCGGATCACCTTGTTGTTGATGATACACATCTCTATCATAAAGTTCAAAAGCATCACTACTTGGTAAATTACCAGTACTCTGATCTGCGGCACTACTGCTTGGAAGATTACCTGTACTTCTAAATACCCCATTATTTGTCCCTATTCCCGAAGGATTAAAATTCCCAAAAGGTTGTGCTGGCTGAGTGCTATTTAGGTTTAAAGTATTTGTCAAAATATTTACCAATCCCCAAAATGACAGGATGACAAAGAAACCAATTATACTATACATGACGTATAGACCAGCTTCCTTCTTTGCTCCTGCATCATCACCACTTGCTATAAAATATTTAAATACGTTAAACACAAACATCACCGTAGCCAATCCCATTATCAGATAGACGCCATAGTTAAAATACTCAATTATTAAACCAATCAAATCTTTTAAATTATTTGTTGCAGCGAAAGTTAATACTGGAACCAACATACCTGATATTATCCCTGTTTTTATTATTATTTTTTTCATATTATTTTAAATATAATTACTTATTGTCGTCTAAACACACCTTGATTAACTACACCCGAATCTACAAGTGTATTTTCAACAATGGTTACTATTACTTTTGCACTAATCAAAATCGCTAACCCTACCACAATATATAGTAACCATCTCTGTGCATCCTTTATCTCTTCCGGCTTTCCCTGTGCCCAAACAAATTTAAAACCAACAAATATTATAGCCAGAACAGCAAAGGCCGTACCAACGTAAACCGCAAGGTCAACTGCTAAAAAAATTACTTCCTCAATACTTTCTGCTTTTAATGGGTTTACAAGTTTTCCAGATGAGCCGTTATTCGCACCCCCGACATCTGTAGCATTGTTTGAACCTCCCACATCTGGGTCAGTTGTTCTATTCTGCGCATAAACAAAATTTCCACCTATTAACAACCCAACCACTGCAATCATTAAAATTATTTTTTTCATATTATTTTTGCGTCTCAATTAATGTTCCCGTCACATTCGTTGCCCACGGCTTTAGTATCCATTTTAATATAGTCGTGACTATAAACCAAGCTAATAACATAATCACAAAACCTAATACTGCTTGTTGCATTATCTTGTATGCCCTTTTTATATTCGCTTCCTTCCCTGTCATATACAAGAAACCTGAGTATACCAATAAACCAATAATGATTGGAATTGAAATACCAAATAGCCAATTTATTAAGTAATTAACCATAGCAATAAGATTTGCAAAGGTACATTCAGTTGTGCGACCTGGTTCAAGGGCAACACCTTTTGCATCTCTAGTAACAACACCATCACATCGCACCCAACCATAACCGAGCACTGAGGTCGGCTGAGGAGATGCTGACGGTGTTGATGTCCTTATTGGTGATGACACTGGCGAAGGTGAAGATGTCTGCGCCAAAGAAATCATAGGACTTCCCGAAAGCGTGACGAACAATAACAGTACAAACAAAACAAATGATATTTTTTTAAAGTTTTTCTTCATCATATTTTTCTTAATAAAAGATCAAATTCATCACTACCGCCCTGTAGAGCATCGCGAATATTCTCTTTTCCACTCGTAACAGATTCTACAATGTTTTGGAATATCCTATTTGACTCAGTCTTGTTTGAGTCCAACCATCCACGAGAGATAAGAGCTGAATCATAGAAAATTGAAAGGTAAGGATCAATCGAACCACCAGAGATCATATCGCGACGAACTGGTGGCAAATATGACATTGTAACCATGTCAGAAAGCGCTGTAGTGCTTAATAAGGCACTCAAAATAGTAAATGTTGAATTTACATCTCTTGCACTTCTTACTATAGAAAAACCGTACATTGAACCATAAGTGATACGATTCGCTCCCCCACGCGCCTGAGGTAATGGCGCCACATCAAAATCCAAATTTGGGTTTTTCTGACGTATATCCTTTAACTCCGATGCAAAACCAAAGTATGTTGCAAGTGCGCCAGACAAGAAAGCACTCTTTGTATTTGGCAAAGAACGATTCCATGAATAGTTTGGGCTGGAAGGATTAGAGAACTGTGTAAAGAAATTTAAAGCTGGAACGGAAGTATCTAGACCAGAATATGCACGACTACCAAGCGCACTCGAAATTGTGCCATTTGTATCTCGATATGTTACGGGATTGCCAGATTGAAGAAAAATCGTTCCAAGAATTTCGCGAGCATGCAAAATATTATTAAATTCACCAAGGGCAATTGCTGATTTTCTAACATTAGAATTAACATCCTTCTGTGTCAACTTCGTATTTACCGTATTAAATTCATCCCAGAATCTTGGAGGATTCGCCAAACCAACATTTGTAAAACTATCTCTATTCCAATACATAACCAAAGGATCAACTACAAAAGGCATAGCCATAACACCATTTGCTCCCAAATATAATTCTGCTTGCTGTATGAATGTATTTTGAAAATCTCTTTGAGGCAATGCAGTATACGGAACTGGAATTATTTTGTCTTCATGTCTATGTATTAAATCTTGAGGAATCAATATCGCATCTGGACCTTGCCCTCGTGCCAATGCTTCTATAAAAGTAGAATCGAAATTATCTTCAGATATTTGCGTATATGCAATTTTTAATTGCTGAGGTGCGCTATTATTAATCTTGGAAACATATTCCTCAAATACAGGTTGCGAAAATGTCCCCCAAATACTTATTTGTGGTAATTCCTCTTGCCCACCTCCGCCCTTAAACGTTGCAAAAGCAACAACTCCCGCAATGATAAAGACAACGAAAGCACCAGTTATTATTATTTGAAATTTACTCATAATTTTTTAAGGATAATCCCATAATGATGGTCCCCCGCATCAAAGCTATTCTCTAATTGAAAACCATTTTTCTGAAATATACCTTCAGCAAGCATTCTGGGAACTACAGTCTTTGGACTAAGTGGACTTCCGGCATTCCAATCAATTACCATTAATTTACCGCCAGATTTGAGCAGGCGCTTTACTTCCAAAGCAAGATTGTCCCTATCTTCAACAGCGATTTGAAACAAAGTATTTGAAAGAATTGCCCTATCAGCGATTGCCTCACGAAGTTTCGTACCACCAATTTTTTCTATATTCCCCCAGATAACTTCTATATTATGTAAACCGACAAGTCCTGCCGAATTCTTTAATTTATTTAGCAAATCTTGCTGAACGTCCACAGCATAAACCCTGCCGCTTGGTCCTGCCTTTTTTGCTGCTTCAATAGTATAGAAACCAGAACCAGCACCTAGATCGACGACTTTCATGCCGTCCGCAATCGCTAGCTCTGCAATATTTTTTTGTGGATCTGAAAACATGAATATATTATACCTTTAGTTTCGTCTGCGAGCTAGAATGTTGTTCACAGTGTTCGAAGGAAACTTTTTCTATGTAAAGGTGTGAGACCATGTTTCTTTAGTGCCACATAGTGTTTTTTCGTCCCATATCCCTTATTCACATCAAAACCATACTCAGTATGTTTTTTTGCCCATTTTCTCATTTTCCTATCCCTTGTAACCTTCGCACAAATAGATGCAAGTGCAATCACCTGCTCCTTCACGTCTCCTTTTATAATTGTTTTTTGATTTATATACTCTGCCGGTGCTTTGAGTCCGCCATCCAGCAAAACTTTTGCTTCCTCTGGTTTTATTTTTAATTTTGAAAGCGATGTTGCAAGTGCTTTTTTGATTGCGAATGAAAGTCCCTTCGTATCTATCACCTTTTCACTTTGAAATGTCACATCAAAGTCAATTTGGCCTGCCTTTTTCGCTTCATTTATCTTTTTGAACCATATTTCCCTTTTTTCTTCTGTTAGTTGTTTGGATTCCTTTACGCCTTTAAACAATTTACGAGCTTCGGGTCGAAGATATACAAAAGCCCCAACAGCGACAGGACCAGCGATAGGCCCACGTCCAACTTCGTCTATTCCGATGAGGTATTTATAGGAATTGTTATTTTTTAAGCCATTTTTCATAAAATGATCATTCTTCCATATTTATATTTTTACTAATTTTTAAAGTTAATTTGCCTTTCACTCTTCCACTATACTTTTTTGAAGTAATTAAAGATAGTGTTTCCTGTATTTCTTCGATAGATTCTGGATTTCTCTTTAATTTATATTCTTGCAATGCATAACCATTTATTAAATATTCTCTTAAAATTCCAGTTGCCCAAATACGAAATTGAGTAGCTTTCTTTGAGTTTACACGATAACCAACCGCGATAATCATATCAAGATTATATATAGAAATTAATCTTTTTACATTTCTTTTTCCTTCCTTTTGAACATACAAGGAATCCTTGTGAGTTGAATCGATGTTTAATTCTTCTTCACTATATATATTTTTTATATGTAAATTTATATTCTGTTGTGTTGTATTAAATATATCTGCTATTTGTATCTCGGTTGCCCAAATTGTATCTTTCTCTATGTCCGCTCTTAATTCCACCCTTCCATCTTTTGCTTGATAAATAATGATGTTATTATTTTTATCCATAGTTATATATATTAGATTAATAATAGATTTAAGTTATTTTGTAATTTTCCAATTATATTTATCACAATCTATACCAATCAATGATAACAACAGTAATAACCTTGTCTATGGCATTTTTCATAAAAAATTTATCATTTCTTTAGAACTTGTGGATAAGACATAAATAACTGGTATAATACGCGTATGAACCCCCTTGAAAAGAAATCTAAATTCGTCCACCTGCACACTCATAGTCACTATTCTCTACTCAATGCCCTGCCAAAAATTGATGATTTGGTAGATGAGGCAAAGAAACTAAATATGCCTGCGCTTGCACTTACTGATGCTGGAAACCTTTATGGGGCAATAGAATTCTACCAAAGATGCAAAAAGAAGGGGTTGAAGGCCATTCTCGGGGTGGATTTCTATGTCGCGACAAGAACAAGAAAAGATATGCAGGCTGGTATAGACAATCGCCGTACTCGTCTAGTCCTTTTAGCAAAAAACTATGAGGGTTATAAAAATTTGATAAAACTCGTCACCGACTCATATCTTGAAGGTTTCTATTACAAACCACGCCTCGACAAAGAACTTATTGAAAAATATTCTGAGAATTTAATTTGTATTGCCCCATCTTTTTCTAGTGATATTTCCCAAGCGGTGAAAGGAAAAAATTTTGATAAGGCAAATGAGGCGATTGAATTCTACAAAAAAGTCTATGGTCCAGATAATTTCTTTATAGAAATAACACGTCACCCAGAAATCCAAGGCCATGAAGATTTGATGCAAGGATTAATTAAATTAGCCAGAGAAACTAAAACACAAATAGTTGCTGGCCATGATGTCTACTACTTACATCCTGAAGACAAAGAGGCTCGAGACACACTCATGCTCGTCAACACTTCTGGCGATATGTCAGACAAAAGCTCCGCTGGTGGAGGAATGAATGGAGCTGATGATGTAGAAGATTTTTCATTCATTTCTCAGGAAAAAGCAGAAGAACTTTTTCAAGATATTCCTGAGGCTATAGAAAATACTTCAAAAATTGCTGATATGTGCAATCTGGAAATTACACTTGGTAAATGGTATTTCCCAAATTTTATTGTTGCGAGCGGACTAACGCACGATGATGAATTGAAGAGACTCGCATACGAAGGAATACCGAAACGAGGCTTAGAACAAACAAAAGAAGTTGTTGATCGTCTCGAATATGAATTGAAAGTTATTAAAGACAAAGGTTACGCTCAGTATTTCCTCGTGGTGTATGATTTACTCGACTATGCGCATCAACATGGAATACTAACAAACATTCGAGGATCTGTGGCAGGTTCTCTAACAACATATTTAACAAAAATTACAAATGTAGATCCTCTGGCCTACAAACTTCCCTTCGAAAGATTTCTAAACCCAGAAAGACCATCCGCACCCGATATCGATATGGACTTTGCTGACGATAGACGTGACGAAGTTATCGAATACACTCGTAAGAAATATGGCCATGACAAAGTAGCACAAATCGGCACATTCGGTACTATGGCAGCTCGTGGTGCTGTACGCGACGTGGCTAGAGCCATGGGCTTTCCATATGATACTGCAGACAGAATATCCAAGCTCATACCTATGGGTGCTCAGGGCTTTCCTATGACCATTGACCGTGCTTTAGCCGAAGTTGCGGAACTAAAAGAAGCATACGATAAAGAACCTGACACGAAAAAAATAATCGACATGGCTAGGAAAATTGAAGGCTGTGCTCGTCACATTTCCGTACACGCTGCTGGTGTTGTTATTTCTCCTGATTCACTTACAGAGCATGTTCCTCTACAATACGATACAAAAAGTAAAGAAGACGCGAATGGCAATGTAATAAAGAAAATCATTACTCAATACGACATGCATGCCGTCGGTGAAGATGGCGTTGGTCTTCTAAAGTTTGACTTTCTTGGAATAAAAAATCTTTCAATACTTGCTGATGCTGTAGAAAGAGTAAAGAAAATTGAAAATATTGTTGTTGATATTGAAAATGTTCCGCTAGATGATAAGAAAACTTTTGAAATGCTTGCACGTGGAGAAACGACAGGACTTTTCCAGCTCAACGGTACAGGAATGACAAAATTCCTTGTAGAACTAAGACCTTCAAGAATTCATGACATAAATGCCATGGTTGCCCTTTACCGTCCTGGCCCTCTTGAATCCATTCCTCAATACATAGAAAGAAAACACGATGAAACAAAAATAGAATATTTGGATCCAAGAATGAAAGATATTCTAGACATGTCATATGGAGTTATAACCTATCAGGACGACGTTATGATGATCGCCATCAAGCTCGGTGGTTACTCTTGGCTTGAAGCAGACAAACTCCGAAAAGCTATGGGTAAAAAAATTCCAAAGGACATGGAGGAGCAAAAAGAAAAGCTTCTGTCAGGTCTTGCAAAAAATGGTATGGCAAAAAAGAAAGCCAATGAACTTTGGAAACTTATCGAGCCTTTCGCTGCGTATGGGTTTAACAAAGCCCACGCAGCTTCATACGGCCGTGTAGCCTATCAAACAGCATATATGAAAGCCAATTTCCCTGCTATTTACATGTCCGCCGTTCTTACAGCAGAATCTGGGGATGTAGAAAAAATTGCTGAAATTATTGGTGAGTGTAAAAGAATGCAGATACCAATTCTTCCACCGGATATTAATGAGAGTTTCAGTCAGTTTACAGTGGTCAAAAGATCGGGGGGAAATAATACTCCCGATACTATTCGTTTCGGACTTGTTACCATCAAAAACTTTGGGCAAGGCATCGCCACATCTATTATTGAAGAAAGAAAAAAGAATGGAAAATTTAAATCGCTTTCAGATTTTCTAGATAGGATAAAAGATAAAAATTTAAATAAAAAGTCGCTTGAAGCTTTAACAAAGTCAGGTGCTTTGGATAGTTTCGGCATTGACCGTGGAATTCTCATAGGAAATATTGAAACAATACTTGCATATAACAAGGAGAAGGATAAACAAGCTGATAATCAAGATTCACTTTTTGGTTTAATGACGGACACTTCTTCAATACCAAAATTGAAACTTGAGGAGGTCCCAAATGCCGAAATGCGAGAAAAGCTTGCATGGGAAAAAGAATTACTTGGCTTGTACATCTCCGGTCATCCACTTGATCGCTATAAAGAAATTATTTTGAAAAGAGACATGGATATAAAGAAGGCAAAAGAAACTCTAAAGGATGGGGCAGAAATCACTATCGCCTGCATTATAGAAGAGATAAAACCAATCATGACAAAGAAAGGCGATGCCATGGCCTTTGTAAAAGTCGCAGATTTTTCAGGAGAGCTCGAAACTGTGGTATTTCCTCGTGTACTTATTGAATTCAAATCAGCTTTCACACCAGACAAATGTGTAGCGTTGAAGGGTAAAATCTCAGAACGAAACGGACAGAAAAGTATGATAGTGGATAAGGTAAAAGTATTGAGTTAATTAATAAGATAAATAAAATCCCCCAAACACTAGAATGCGTAAGGGGGGGGTCGATTTCTAAAATTTTTCAGATGGTCGCGCAGGTCTACTCGCGATTCAGCCATTTTCGAGAAAACGAATTAGCTTCGAAATGGTGTCCGGATGGCAATTCACCTTTCGTGAGTGCAACTGAAATATTCTCAGTCATTTTGTCGTAATTGTCTCCATACCAGTGGTAGCCACTTTCATAGATGGTTATCCCTCTGACAATCGTTATCGGAACAAAAACCTTTGTTGTTTCCAAACCGTCTGGATCGAGAAAAGTATTAGCGAGAATTCCCATAGTCACCGAACAAACTCCTAACCAACCTCGTCCTGTCGAGTGGTCAACTGTTATTGCAACTCGCCATTCCAAATAGAAGCCATCACGCAGATTTGTACGTTCTTCAACATCGTTGGCGAGCTTGCCCCAGTTTCCCAAAATTCGAGTCACAGTGCCAATGGGAGAGTTTGTACTATTTGTAACAATCAGTTGTTTCATAACTGCCTTTGTATTCTGATGATTATGGACACCAGCAAAACCCCTGTGCCAGACTACATTCACCAATAGGTTTTTCGTCATAGCAGATAATGACCAAAACTGTAAAGATGACCAAAATTTAGTCACTTCCTGCTATGACGAACCGAGGATATATTTCGAGGACCAAATACTTTAAAACAGTATCACTGTTTATGCGTAAGTCAATCCCCTCCACATCTACATAAAAAATTGTTATAGTATTACCCATGAACAAACAAACCCCCGAACAATTATCAAACATCCGCCACACACTTGCCCATTTACTTGCCTCAGCAGTTCTTGAACTATATCCTGGTACAAAAAACACTATTGGACCTGCTATAGATGATGGCTTCTATTACGATTTCGAATTCCCTGCTGACATCAAACTCTCAGACAAGGACCTCCCGGCTCTTGAGAAAAAGATGAAGGGCCACTTGAAATCATGGACAAAGTTTACCCATAAAGAAGTTACGGAGGCTGAAGCAAAAGAACATTTCAAAGATAATCCATACAAAATTGAACTTATAGAGGAAATTATTAAAAAAGGCGAAAAAATTACCCTGTATACATGTGGAAATTTTACAGATCTTTGCCGTGGTGGTCATGCAGAAAATCCTGCAAAAGAAATTCCAAATGATTCTTTTAAACTTTCCCGAACAGCTGGTGCATACTGGAGAGGAAGTGAAGATAATAAAATGCTAACACGTATTTATGGCCTAGCTTTTGGATCAAAACTTGAGCTTGATGATTTCGAAACAATGCGCGTAGAAGCTGAAAAAAGAGATCATAAAAAATTAGGGAGGGAATTAAAACTATTCACAATTTCATCTCTTGTTGGATCGGGACTTCCAATGCTTCAACCCAAGGGGATGATACTTCGAGAACAAGTTGAAAACTATCTTTGGGAACTACATAGAAAAAGAGGATATTCAAAAGTCTGGACTCCACATATTACAAAAGAAGCTCTTTACGAAACATCTGGTCATTTGGCAAAATTTGGTGATGAATTGTTTAAAGTAACTGGTGGAGAAGAAAAATTCTTATTAAAACCCATGAGCTGTCCTCATCACATGCAAATCTTTGCTGACAATCAATTCTCATATAGAGATATGCCAGTTAGATATTTCGAAGCGGCAACTGTCTATCGTGATGAAAAATCAGGACAGTTAGCGGGACTTACACGTGTTCGTTCAATTACTCAAGATGATGGTCACTTATTCTGCAGAATTTCTCAAATTTCTGATGAGGTTGAAACAATTGTACATATAATTAAAACATTCTATACAACAATGGGTATGATGGAAAACTATTGGGTTAGACTTTCAACACGTGGTGATGATAAAAGTAAATTTCTAGGTTCAGACGAGGTTTGGAATCAGGCAGAAAAGGCGCTTGAGACAGCAGCAAAAGATAATGAACTTCCATATAGAATTGGTAGAGGAGAAGCAGCATTCTATGGACCAAAATTGGACTTCATGTTCAAAGATGCTATCGGACGTGAATGGCAACTTGCTACAATACAATGTGACTTCAATCTTCCAGAACGCTTCGATCTTTCCTTCACAAATGAAAAGAGTGAAAAAGAAAGACCAGTAGTTATTCACCGGGCTATTTCTGGATCGCTAGAAAGATTTCTTGGAATTCTTATAGAACATTTTGCAGGCAAATTCCCTGTTTGGCTTTCACCAGTTCAGGCACGTATTATTCCAATCGCTGAAAGTCATCATGAAAAGGCATTGGAAGTTTTCGAAAAAATGAGAAATGCGGACATACGAGTTGAAGTTGAACTTTCAAAAGATGGCTTTGGTAAAAAGATTCGCCAAGCAAAAGTTGAACATGTACCTTACTTCATCATCATCGGCGACAAAGACATTGAGGCAAAGAAAATAACCTTAGAGAGTCGTGACGCGGGACAAATAGGTCAATTAACTGAAGAAGAGGTTATAGAGAGGATTTCTAAAGAAATTAAAGACAGGAAATAGTAAAATTTACGAAAAAAATTCCGATTCTGGCTGCAAAACAAAAACCCCTTTAAGGGGCTTTTGTTTATTTAGACTTTTATTTGGAGCCAACACCCGTTCTATGCCTTTTTTATTGTTATATTTTATTCCTATTGAATATCATATATATAACTGTGAATATCAGAGTAAGAATTACGAGCACAGCTACCCAACCCCATGGCACATTCTTTAGAGAGAATAGAGATGCGGCTGATTGTGAATTGTCCACCTGATTTTGCTGAGGTGGAGTTACATTTTGATTAACTGCTACTACAGGCTTTGTAACTTTTCTAGCGACTGTCTGGGTAGCACTAGTAACATTTAAAGTATTACCACAAGCTTGAGTCATTGTCTGCCCATTTGAAGATACAGTTACAGTCGCACTCTTTGTTCCAGTTTTTCCGTAAGTAGTGATAATAGATCGCTGATTACTTGAAAGACCATCTGTTCCAGTCCAAGAATATGTAGTATTTCCAGTTCCTCCAAGAACTTCTACTGCCCAAGTCACTGTTGATCCAACTTTAACAGTTGTTTTGTCCGGATAACACGCTATCTGTAAACTTGAATTAGTTGGATATGTGTTTTGATTATTATAATAATTATCAGTATAACCGTAATTGTAATTGTAACTATAATTACCAGAAATCAAAACGTTGTTATTACAATTTTGGGTAAGTGTTTGTCCGTCTGAAGTAATAGTTACGGAAGCATATTTTGTTCCAGGATAATTGTATGTTTTATAAATACTTGAGCCGTAACCATATAGACTGTCATTACCAGACCAAGAATAGTTATAACTTCCATTTCCACCATAAGCAGAAACATTCCAAGTGACACTGTCTCCTACATTAGCGCTTGTTCGTGAAGGATAACATGAGGCAGTTAGCTGACTGTATTGGTATGCTGGGTACGTAGGATACGTTGGGTAAGTTGGGTATGTAGGATAGGTTGGATAAGTGGGATATGTTGGTGGGTATTGATATGGAGGATTAATATAAACAGGAGCAGGATTATTAATAACAATTTCGTTGTTTACAACAGGAGGAACAATATAAGGTTGATTTATGATAACAGGAGTTACAACAACTGGTGTTACGACAGTAGGTGGAACAATGTATGGATCATGAATCACTGTAGGAGGTGTATAAACCTGTGGAGTTTCTCTATAACTTGGAGCAATATAATAAGGGTCATTAATTATAGTAGTTGTTCTGTTATAACTATCAACTGTAGTATTTTTTACTGTAACATTGTTTATGACAGTTTGAGGATCGTTATTACGACTACAAGTTAGACACAATGGATCGATAAGTCGAACCCATTCAAACGCAAAAACTTGATTTGGTTTAGCTACAACTAAAATAGCCAAAATAACTAGCATTGAGGCCATGATTTTCGCTGTTTTGTTGGATAGTAAATTTTTCATACAAATATTATTATTCCGATATTCTATATCAGTTTATAAGAAAAGTCAATAGCAGTGACGAAGTACACCTTATTTAGACTTATATATCAATTGTTGCCTTCTTGGCATTAGATTGAATAAACATTTTACGACTTGGGACATCTGTTCCCATGAGCATGTCGAATACTTTATCTGCATCCTGTGCATCATCAATATTTACCTGTTTTAGAATACGCTTTTCTGGATCCATAGTTGTATCCCATAGTTCATCAGCATTCATTTCTCCGAGACCCTTGTATCTCTGTATAGAAATCTTCTGTTTTTTATCTTTTGTATTTTCTTCAACTTCCGCACCAGCTCTTTCTAGCAACTCTTCTTCCAAAGCCTCGTTAGCCTCCCCATTATCATTTACATCATTCATTTCTTCAATTTCTCTTCCAAGTGCTTTAACTTTTTCCTCTTCAGAATAGAAATACATTATTTCCTTCCCTCTTTTTACTTTATAAAGTGGTGGTTGAGCAATATAAACATACCCTCCTTCCAATAGCGGTTTGAAATATCTATAAAGCAAAGTAAGAATCAATGTACGAATGTGTGCCCCGTCAACATCGGCATCTGTTGCAAGAATAATTTTGTGATAACGAAGCTTTGAAATATCAAATGTATCTCCGATCGCAGTTCCAAAAGCTAGAACAAGATTTTTAATCTGTTCTGAACCAAGCATACGATCAAGACGAGCTCTTTCAATGTTTAGAATTTTTCCTCGAAGTGGCAAGATTGCCTGACTATGACGATCTCGTCCTGTCTTTGCTGTTCCACCAGCAGAATCTCCCTCCACAATAAATAGTTCTGACTCTGAAGCAACATTTGTCTGACAGTC
>CAYXWP010000014.1:0-16547 GCA_964468845.1 uncultured Candidatus Saccharibacteria bacterium
AATGGCAGGACACCATTAGAAGCAATTAGTGGTGCACTTACTTGTTGAACTCGCAAATGTACAGGTGGTATTGACATGTACGAATAATTATATATAGTTTGACTAGAATAGAAAGGAAATTTTAAACACAATCTGTGCACATGCATGGGAATTTCCTTTCTAAAACAACTTAGTTTGTTAGTTTGGCTGATCTATGAAAACAACATCTTTTTCCTTTGTCCTGGGGCTTTCTTTTCTTGTTTGTTTTGGTGCTGGTTGTGCGACAGCACTTCGTGGAACTCATCGCGAAGTCAGGGTCGTTTCAAATGTCCAGAACACTGAATTTACAGTGACCAGACAAGGTCAAGACGGTGTTCAAAAAAAGTCCGGGCTTGAGAGGAAATTCGATATTACCTCTGGCAATCGTAAGCCATTTTCTGTCAGTGCTTTGACACCTGGTGGTCAGCATGAACAGCAGATAATCGAGTGGACACCTAAGGGGTGGATTCCAATGGCGGGCGGTGGTCTTGGATTCGCAACAGTGTTTGGGGTTGGTGGACTTGTTTCGGTTGGTGTTGACGGCATAACAGGTGCCTACAGTGACCCAAAGAAGAATGAAGTCATTTTTTGTTTTGATGCGAGCAAGGAGATAAGACCTGTCACACCAATACAAAAAATGGTACAACAGCCATCACCTCCTTGCCCTCCAATTCACAGGCTTCCAATCATTCCTAAGAAGCCAGAACAACCAACTCTTCCGTTATCTAAGCCTGCACCATGTCCTTGTTGTACCCCAAAGTTGCCAGATGAACATAATCATCCACTTCCTAAGCCTGCGCCATGTCCTTGCTGTACCTCAAAGTTGATACAGCAACATAATCATCCGTTTTCTAGGCCTGTACCATCTCCGTGGTACACTCCAGAAGAACGTCCAGATTTGTGGTCAAGGCCGACAGGTGATTTACCTGTGATCAAGTGAGTAAAGCCTCATTCACCGGTACGCAAATGTGCGACGGTGTTTTTTTATACAAAACAAAAACACGTAACCTCAAAAATTGGAATTACGTGATTTTGTTTTACATGTGCGCGGGAGAGGACTTGGTCACGGGTCTCGCACTGCTGTGCTCGCCCGCGACCCCGACTCGCTCGCCTTCACTCGCTCCGTCTTTCAAGTCCTCATAAATGTAAAAACGCATAACTAAAGTTATGCTTATTTTACATTGTGCGCGGGAGAGGACTTGAACCTCCAAGGGTTACCCCGCTTGCTCCTAAGGCAAGTGCGTCTGCCAATTTCGCCACCCGCGCATGTATTCTATTTTTGTTCCGTTTACTATTCTAACCTATTTAAACGGGTGCGCCCAGTAGGGATCGAACCTACGACCTTATCCTTAAGAGGGATCTGCTCTACCAGCTGAGCTATGGGCGCATATGCAAACTCTATTATTTACTTGTCGAATCTCGTCGTCCATATGTTCTGGGCCTACCAAAACAGCTATGGGCACTTACTGAAAAAATATAACAGAAATATCGTAAATTAGCAATTTATTTTGCTTACTTTATACCCACAAATCACATGTGCTCGGGGCGGGAGTCGAACCCGCATAACCTTTCGGTCGAAAGATTTTAAGTCTTTTGCGTCTAACCAGTTTCGCCACCCGAGCATACAACTTCTCCATACTTTAGCATTTTTGCTTCATCTTGCAAACATTCTAATGCTTTAAGTAATTTCCTATTTAAACAAAAACAATTATTATAATATACAGCACGAACGATTCTTTGTGTAGCAAGTTTACCAAATTTCAGTATATGCATCGGTGATTTATCCTTTGAGTTGGCGATATGAATTTTTCCTCTTGCCAAGTATTTGTCTTGTATCGTTTCACCTAGCCAATTGATAAATTTTGGTGCTGCACCGCTAATTCTAAGTGACCATTGAGTGTGTTTATTGCCCCTGTGTTTCCATGAATATATACAACCATCTCCATCAATTACACCTCTTAAAAAATCATTAAAATATTCACCTTCGATTTTTAATGCTCCCATATCCCATGTTTTTCTAGAAAACATTCCAATTGAATTTAAAAAACGATAATTAGATACACCACCAATTTGTAGCACTGAGTATTTCTTATCTTTTTCTTTATCTCTTGATTTTCGTGTGATTTTAGAAGTAATACCAAATTCTATCTTGATCTTTTCAAGGTGTTCATGGTCTTTTGATGTTATTGATACATGTCGTCCATCCTTACTTAAGGAACCGTCTGTTGCTATATATCCAACTACATACCAAAAGACATTCGGGTTAATGTCTTCCTGTTCTTTCATTTTATTTATGGAGGCGTAGACCGGGCTCGAACCGGTGAATGGCAGTTTTGCAAACTGCTGCGTTAACCAACTTCGCCACTACGCCATGAAAATAATAACCAACTCCTAGCCTACCTATTCTATAACATTTCTAGCTATTTCGTCTATTTTTTGACGATTTTTTTCTCCTCTATCAATTTCAAAATCAAAAAAGGGAAGCGCGCGCATGCGAGCTTTACTTTTGAAATATTCTCTAAATTCTGCACGCTTTCTCTTCGTAAAATCTAGAGCACCTTTTTCTTTGTTCTCTGGAAGAACAGTAAAGAAAATTGTAGCTTGATTTCCTCTATCTGACAGAGAAACATCCGTGACAGTCAAAAGGGAAATATAATTTGATTCGCGCTGAAGAAACTCAGCAGCTGCTTCCTTGATTACATCTTTTAATTTTTGATCTCTTGATGATGACATGTTGTTTGTAGTTTAAAACTTTGCGGGTGATTATTTCTGTTATACTTTCTTCTCTACTGTGACAAACCCTTGAACCTTGTCTCCTAATGCAATCTCAACTTTTGATTCAATCATACAACCGAATTCATAACCCTCATTTACCTCACTCGCTTTGACTTTTTGTAATTGAAGTTCTTTTATTTTTCCTCTGCCTATTTCGACATCACGGCGAAGAATCTTTACCTCTGACCCTACAGAAAGACTTCCAGTCTGAACTTTTCCACCCATGATTTGTTTGTCTTTATTTTTACTGAATATCGCAAGAATTTTTGCAGTACCAGATGCTTCATCAATATATTCTTTTGGAATTTTTGATGTGACAGTTTCCTTTAGGAATTGAACTAGATTATAAATAATATCAAATGACTTTATTTGAATATTTGATCTTTCAATTACATTTTGCGCTTTAGTGTCAACTTTTGTATTAAAGCTGACAATGATAATACTTGGATCACCTTGCACAGTTTTTACATCATTTTCATTTATATTTCCTATGCTCTCTGAAACAATTTTAATTTTTACCTTATCATTCTTGATTTTTGCAAGTTCATGTTTAATACCTTCAAGACTTCCGACAACATCGGCTTTGATAATAATCGGAATAATAACGGTAGTATTGTTTTCATCTCTATTGCCATTTGAACCTGTGCCGCCATTTATCTTGCCTTGCTTATGTGAATCGCTAAAGTTCTTTGCAATATCCTCGGCTTCTCTTTTGTTTGTGCATGTAATGAACTTTTCTCCTACGACTGGCATTTTGTTGAAACCAATAACTTTCACTGGACTTGAGAAGCTAGCACTTTTGATAGCTTTTCCTTGATAGTCTTCAAATATTCTAACAGGGGAAATTGAATCTCCTGCGATAACATACTGTCCAGATTCTAGAGTTCCGTTTTTTATCAGCAGAGTTGCCGATATTCCTTTTTTGCTATCGAGTTTGGCTTCAACGATAGTACCCTCAGCTAGGGCGCCTTGGTTTGCTTTCAAATCTAGGATATCTGTAACAAGTAGAACCATGTCGAGAAGTTCAGGAATGCCATCTCCTTTCAGTGCGGATATTGGAACAACAGGAATATCTCCACCATATCCTTCTACATAAACTTCATTTTCAGCGAGGCTTTGTTTTGTAATTTCAATATTTGCTCCTGGCTTATCTATTTTGTTTATGGCAACAACATACGGAATCTTTTCAGCGAGAATACATTTAAGGGCCTCAAGTGTCTGTGGCTTCACTCCATCTTCAGCAGATACTACAAGAATAGCAATGTCGGCTACCTGTGCTCCTCTTTCTCGAATACTACAAAAGGCTTCATGTCCAGGAGTGTCCAGAAAGGTGATCTTTCCCTCTATGCCTTCGCTTGTCTTGTGACTGACCTCATATGCTCCAAGATGCTGAGTGATACCGCCAGCCTCACCTGCAACAATATTCGCCTTTCTTATATAGTCCAGTAGTGTAGATTTGCCATGATCAATATGACCCATTATGACAACAACGGGAGGACGCTTTATGAAATTGTCATTTTTGGCCTTGTTCATACACGTGTATTAAGAGTTTTACTGTATCAGAAAAAATGAGATTTGGCTAGAATAGGAAAATGAGTTGCTATTTATACATTAATGTAATATGATTTAGGAACGAGAAACTCGTCGAATTTCTTAAAAATAAATTATATTAAAATGACAGGAACTATCAAAACTCTTACAGAGAAAGGATTTGGATTCATTGCTCGCGAAGGTGAGGCAAAGGATCTATTCTTTCACTCTAACGATCTTTCTGGTGTTTCATTTGCAGAACTAAAGGTTGGCGATACAGTCAACTTTGAAATCGTAGATGGACAGAAAGGCCCAAGTGCAAAGAATGTAACACGTGCATAATCGCATTTGTTAGATTAACAAAAGGCCCCGCTTATGTGGGGCTTTTTGTTTTGCACTTTTTGTCTAATTATAAATTTCTACCTTGAGTTAGATGAAGTTAAATTTTCTTTAAACTGAAACCTTTATCGGTATCTTTTACTTCATAGCCTCTACTATTAATTTCTTTTCTAATAGCGTCCGCCTTGTCCCATTCTTTATTTCTTCTAGATTCTTCGCGTGCCTCCGCAAGTACAGTAATTTCAGCAGGGAATTCTTCTTTTTGTATATCAACAACAGCGTGTAGACCTAAGCCAAGTACCTTATCAAAATCCAACATTAGTGCTAATTTATCTTTTGATTCAACTGAATGATCCTTAATCATCTCCCACATAAGAGCGATTGCTTCTGGCATATTGAAATCATCATTAATAGCCGAAAGAAAGTCCACTTTGTAATTTCTTGGATTTGCAGATGCGTGAACGTGTTCATGTTCAACTTCCTGAAGGCGGACAAAGGTTTCTATAAGGCGAATATATGCAGTTTGCGCGGCCTTTACAGCATCAATTGTGAAATTAACATGTGAACGATAGTGTGAGGTCAATAGCCAATAACGGAAAGCGATAGGGGAAATGCCGGCATCTTCAATATCGGAGAGTTTAAGGAAATTTCCTTTTGACTTTGCCATTTTTTCATCTTGTACATTCATGAAAGCCCCGTGCACCCAATAGTTCACAAATTTTTTGTCAGTTGCTGCTTCGGATTGGGCAATCTCATTTGTATGATGGGGGAAAATAAGGTCAGCTCCACCAGCATGAATATCTATTGTTGCACCAAGAGCACGTGTAGCCATTGCTGAACATTCTATATGCCAACCTGGACGGCCTTTTCCAAAAGGCGCATCCCAAGACACTTCGCCATCTTCCTCGGTATGAAATTTCCACAAAGCAAAGTCTCGAGGATTTTCTTTTTCATATTCATCATTTGAGATTCTCTCACGCAAAGTTGTAATGTCTGTCGCTTCTATCTTTAACTTTGCAAGCTCACCATAGTTTTTGGACATTCCAATACTAAAATATATGCCGTCCTTACTTTGATAGGCGATACCTTTTTCAAGCAGGATTGAAATCATTTCAATCATATCTTTAATATGATCTCTTGCACTTAGTAGTTTGTTTGGAGTAAGAATATTTAGTGAATGTAAGTCCGCCAAGAAAAGTGTTTCGTAGTGTCTTGTTAATTCCTGTAGTGAAATATTTTTTTCTTTACTCTTTCTAATAGTTTTGTCATCAACATCTGTGATGTTCATTACTTGTGTGACAAAATATCCATTATATTCAAAAACTCTACGAATGATGTCATACAAGACGAATGATCGTAAATTACCAATATGAACAGTGTCATATACCGTTGGCCCGCAATTATAAATTCCAACCCTCTTTTCTTCTAAAGGCTTGAATTCTTCTTTTTGACCAGAAAGGGTATTGTGAATATTGATAGACATCTTTTTTATAGCCAACCTTTTTTCTTAAAGAAATAGAACATACTGAGTCCAGCGACTATCACAATTCCTGTAATAATCTCCCAATCAAATGCATTTCCAATAATTGGTGTATTTTCCGTTGGAAGCATGAAAAGATTGAGTAAAAGCATAAGAGGGAATGTCACGAAAGCTAAAACTGAGAAAAGTTTTAGGTTTTCGTTTTGCTTTGTAGAAAGCAGGGAGTCATTTGTGTCGCGTAAATCATTTAACAATTCACGGTCATTCATTACTAGTTCATGCATTGTGACATATTCTGTTCGCAAGTCTTCGATAAAAGGTTCAAAACTCTTATTAAAGAAATCTTTTGGGACTGCTTCAAATGATTCTAATACTTCTTTGTGAAGTCTTGATGTTTGCTTGAAGTCGATAAGTTCTCTTGAAAGCTCAGACAAAACTTCCACCATTCTTTTTTCATATCCAAGGAAAATTCTGTCTTCAACTTCGTTTAATGCATCCTTTATATTCTCTAAATCCTCTCTCATGTGGCTGTATATTTTCTTCATCATGTAGTAGAAGATAAGACCAGCATGTTCACCAACTCCGCTTTTATCCAAAATAGCGTTTGTCTCAAATACTCTCGCAAAGTTGTAAAGTGGTTCAACTATTTCATTTCGAGAAGTTATAAGGAAATTATTTCCAATAATAAAATCTACTTCCTTTTCAACTACTACATATTTGCCGTTTACCTTTGTTCTTACAGGAATATGAAGTGCTAAAAAAAGATAATTTTTATAAATGTCTATTCTCGATTTCTTTGTTGGGGATAATAGTTCTTCTCCGACAAGTGGGTGGAGCCCATGCTTCTTTATAAGTTCAGAAACATCACTTTCGTTTGGCGACTCAACGTCAAGCCAAGTGAGATTACGATATGTATATGTTTTTATCATGTTGAATATAGTATAATCTATTATCATATGAATAATCAACAACAAAAAAATCTTACTTGGGGCATTATTGGCTTACTTATATTATTGGTGGTTTTCTCCTCTGGAAGCTATTACGGACAAAAGTATGCCAAGAGTACGACTATGATGGAAGGTACACCTGTGACTGTTGAACAACTCGAACCCTTTTGGAAGGTTTGGAATGTGATAAATGAAAAATACGTTGAAGCTACTACAACTGATACTCAGAAAAGAATTTGGGGAGCCATCCAAGGATTAGCATCTTCACAAGGTGACCCATATACTGTATTTTTCCCACCTGAAGAAAACAAAAACTTCAAAAATGATATCGCAGGAAACTTTGAAGGTGTGGGTATGGAAATCGGTATAAAGGATGGGGTGTTGATTGTTGTTTCTCCATTGAAGAACAGTCCAGCAGAAAAAGCAGGTATGATGCCAGGCGATAGAATATTTAAGATAAATGATGTCAGTACAAATGATTTATCTGTTGAAAAAGCTGTTAAACAAATCCGAGGGGCAAGAGGAACTGTTGTAAAGTTACTCATCGCACGAGAAGGTATTGCCGAGACTTTTGAAAAATCGATTACTCGTGATGTTATCGATATTCCAACATTAGAAACGGATACTAAGTCAGGTGTATTTATAATTAGACTTTTTAGCTATACGGCACAATCTCCAGAATTGTTTAGATTAGCTGTTAGAAAGTTTTTGGAATCAGGCAGTAATAAATTAATTATTGATTTGAGAGGTAATCCAGGAGGATATCTAGATGCTGCATGGGATATGTCTAGTTGGTTCTTACCGATTGGGAAGGTAATTGTTACTGAGGACTTCGGAGGTAAGGAGGATAATAAAGTGTATAGGAGTAAGGGATATGATGTGCTGAACAAGTTTTTTGGTGAAAATAATTATAAGGTTGCTGTTTTGGTGAACAATGGTTCGGCATCTGCTGCGGAGATTATGGCCGGTGCATTGCAAGAGCATGGTATTGCAAAGCTTGTAGGAATAAAGACTTTTGGTAAGGGTTCGGTTCAGGAATTGGTACCGATTACCGCAGAGACTTCTCTGAAGATAACAATCGCAAGATGGCTTACACCAAAGGGCCATAATCTATCTCATGATGGTCTAGTTCCTGATTATGAGGTCAAAATGACGGTGAAAGATCTTGAAGAAAAGAAAGACCCACAACAAGACAAAGCAGTTGAAATTTTACTGAAATAGACGTAATATACAGCATATATGAAAATAATATTATTGAAAGACGTGCCTAAGGTTGGCAAAAAATACGAATTGAAGGAGATTAGTGACGGATATGCATTGAATTTGCTTATACCAAGAGGGCTTGCTATTGCTGCTACAAAGGAAGCTATAAAGCGCATAGATTTGGAAAAGTCTCGTGATGAGGGTGAAAAGAAGGTGCATCATGAGCTTCTCATGAAGAACCTTGCTGAACTTGAAGGCGTGACAGTTACTATGGTAGAGAAGGCAAATGAAAAGGGCCACCTATTTGCAGGAGTTCACAAACTTGAGATTATCCCAGCTATTCAAAAGCAAACAAGACTTCAGATTGATCCTGAGCATATTGTTCTAGATAAGCCGATAAAGGAGGTTGGAATGCACTCAGTTGAAGTGAAGGTTGGGGACAAGAGTATAAAGTTTAGTTTGGACATAAAGGGGGAGTAGGTAAATAGAAAAAGTATTGTTTCAAGAGTGCGGAAGTTTTTTGTTAAAAACTTCCTTATCCTCGGCGCCTTCGCGCCTGCGGACACTCTTTCACAATGCTTTTTCTATTTACTTAATAAGTTGTCAATACAAAACAAAAAACAGCTTTTTGAGGGCTGTCTTTTGTTTTAAATTAGTTTTTTACTTAAACCACATGCACAATCTTCTTTCTCTTTAGTGTATTGTCGAAATGTAGCTTTCTCTTTGTGCCGAATTCTACTTTTCCGTCCTTTAGAGCAAATAATGTATGATCTTTACCCATACCAATATTCTTTCCTGGAATAACATCTGTACCTCTTTGTCTTACAATAATAGAGCCAATAGTAACAGACTCTCCATGATTTACCTTAACTCCAAGGTATTTTGGATTTGAATCTCTACCATTCGCTGTTGATCCTCCTGATTTCTTTGTTGCCATAGTTAGAACAGTATATACTAAAATGCACAATAAATGCAAGTCTAGCTACTTTAACAGCTCATCCATCACTGCTTTTACATCAGCGCCATCAGCTTTACCCTTTAATTCCTTCATTATTCCGCCCATAAATTGCCCAACTTTCTTTGCATCTGGCATACCATCAGCCTTAATTTTTGCCTTAACAATTTTCTTTATATCGTCTTTACTCATCATCTGTGGAAGGAACTTTTCAAGTATTGCCAATTCTGCTTTCTCTTTTTTTACTAAATCTTTTCTTCCACCTTTTTCAAATTGTTCGATGGAATCTTTGTGCTGATTTGCATTTCTTTTTATAAGAGTTAATGCTGTGGCATCATCAACCATGGTTTCTTTGCTCTTTTTTGCAATCAATTCATATGAAAACATTGCAATGAGACTGCGAAGTGTATTGAGCTCCACTTCATTTTTGTCGCGCATTGCTTCTATTAATTTTTCTTTAATTGTTTCATGTATTGTCATAATGCTTATACGACTTATTTTACATGAGCGAAGCGAATAAGTAAAATAGAAGTACCCTTGTGGTATAATAACATATATGAATACTTTAATCATCATCTTAATTTTCTTGGTCCTAGTCGCTATTATTTTCTTGTTTATATCTCATCAAAACCGCATGAACAGGGAAAATCCAGGCAATGATACAGGTCTAAAGCTCATCTTAGAGCAATTAAACGAGCTAAACCGTACTGTGGATAGTAAAATAGGAGAAAGTACAAGACATGTTCGAGAATCCATGCAGAATCAATTTTCGGAGTCTGCAAAAATGATTCGTGAAGTTACTGAGGGTTTGACTAAACTTGATGAGACTAATAGACAGGTTGTTTCTTTTGCTGATCAGCTTCAGTCATTGCAAGACATTTTAAAGAATCCTAAACATCGTGGAATTCTAGGTGAATATTATCTTGAGACTTTACTTCATAATGTTCTTGCGCCCACTCAATATAAAATGCAATATGCATTTGCAAATGGAGAAATTGTTGATGCTGCTGTATTTGTTAAGGACAAAATCATTCCAATTGATTCAAAGTTTTCGCTGGAAAATTACAACAAACTTGTTGAAGAAAGAAATCCGATAGAAAAGGAGAAATTAGAAAAAGCATTTGTTAATGATCTCAAGCTTCGCATTCTGGAGACTGCAAAATACGTGAGACCATCAGAGGGAACAATGGAATTCGCTTTTATGTTCATTCCTCACGAGGCTATTTACTATGATTTGCTGGTAAATAAGATTGGAGCGGTGACAGAGGAAACGGATAACCTCATTCAGCGTGCGGCTAATAAATATAAAGTTATTATCGTTTCGCCAACATCATTTTTGGCATACTTGCAGACAGTATTACAGGGGCTTAAGGCTTTGCAAATAGAGGAGACGGCAAAAGATATTATAAAAAGGGTAGATGATCTTGGAAATCATTTGAAAAAATATGAGGAGTATCATGTGAAATTGGGAACATCACTTTCAACTGTTGTAAATCATTACAATAATTCAGGAAAGGAATTAAAAAAGGTAGATAAGGATATTTTAAGAATTACTGGAGAGGCACCCGGTATAGAGTCTGGAATAGTTGACCATCCAGAAGAGATAGTGTAAGATAGCTCTACTATGGAATTTGCAGTAATACAAACAGGAGGCAAGCAATATAAGGTCAAAGCAGGCGACGAAATAAAGATCGAAAAGCTTGTTGGAGACTATAAGGAAGGCGATAAAATCGTTTTTGATAAGGTTTTGCTTGTAGATAATGGAACTGACACAACAATCGGAACACCCTTTATTGACAAGGCAAAAGTTACAGCAACTCTAACTAAAATAGGCAGACTACCAAAGATTGACGTTATAAAATATAAACAGAAGAGTAAGTATTTCAAGAAAAACGGACATAGACAGCCATATTTCCAAGTAAAGATTGAGGGGGTGAAATAATTTCTTAGTTTTCTATTATTTAGGTTATAATTAATCTACTATGGTAAAAAAAGATATTAAATATGCTAGCTTATTTGCTAATAATACCGATATTGATCTCGAAGAAAGAACGAGGGTTGTTAGAGAGTTGGAAAAGATAGGCAGTTTAACTTTTAAAATTAAAAAAAATAAAGATGGTTGGACTGCACAGTGTAAGGAGGTTTCCGGCATAATAACTGGAAATACTAATCCAAATCCCACAAGCACTGAAATTGAATCACAAGTTAGGGATGCAATTTATTCTGCTTTTAATGTAAAAATTAGTAAAAAATCTACAGTAACTGAGTATCAAAATTTTAGATATTCTTTTAATGGTTAATTAAATATTATGTCTGAGAAACGAATTAAAAGAAAAAATTTGTGGATCAGATTAAATAATATCAAAACTCCACAAGAGTGGTTAAAAGCTTCAGAAAGACTAGGGTTAAGGACATCAAGAAGTACTGGAGGTACTTCACACTGTACAATTAGAGATCCAAAGAATGTTAATGATAATGATCCTAGAAGTTTAATTTCTACTGTTCAGAAAAATTTATACAAACAATCAAATGAACGTATTTTCAAGCAAATTCTCGCGTCGGGAATAGCTGAAGATGATATTTGGAAGGCTTTGGGCATGCTATAGATAAAGCAAGTCTTGTAGTGTTAAAAAAAAGAAGAGCTGACCACAAGGGTCGCTCTTTTTGTTTGCGTTGGAATCACTCAGCTTTTATTCTGTGGAGCATTTCCCAACAGCATCTGGTACTACAAAAGTCCCAACCATCACCCATGTTGAGTCTGGTATTGATGTGATCCATCACCCCCGTTGGAGTTCTTGTGAGATGAAGCCAGCCTGGTGTGTTTGGACCTGTGCCGATTTGCTGATTATTTAGTTCACTTTTCCATACATTTTTGCACCCCGTACCGTCACATGTTGTTACTTGGATTTGCTGGCGTCCTTGACCAGTTGGGTATGATGCCATTATTTCCGCAATAGAATAATGTAATGTTGCACAATCCGGGCAGATGGGCCATTCATAATGTCTGATTTCACTCACGAGAATTGTCCAGTCACGCGATAGTGGACTATCAGAAGTTTCCTTAACACATTTACATTTGCAGCAAGTGAACCTTGTCGTTTTTGTTTTCATGGTGCTTATTCCTTTCTCTGCATAAAATACTACTCTTTAAGCCTAAAAAGTAAAGTGTTGTGTATTACGTATTGAAATCTTGATTAAATTAATAGAACATGATAAGTTGGGTGCAGTCAACAGCAACGCACACAAGTAAACAAACGAAAGGGAATATATGATCTCACGTCGCGTAAGTCTTGCGCCCCTAAACGAATTCTGGGAAAAACTTAACTCAAATCAAAAAGTCCTGTTTTGGGCGCTCTGCTTTTTTTCATCAAACAAATGTGAGCCGGGGATGGCGGTCTCTCTTCTTGATCAAACTCTTTTGGCCCCAAATAGCGGGTTCATTGGTTTTTTGCCAAACTGGTTTTATTATCCGCTCGCGGAGTACGTGGAGAATATTCCAGAAGCAAGTGTGGAGGCGGTACTTGAGGAGGCGATTCGAATTTGTAAGGAAAGGAACAAGGGCGAGACTCCACATTGACGACCACTAGTTTGGGATTCACAACAATTCAGCCCCACGTAATGTGCGGGCATTTTTTATATCTTCTCCCTATTCTTCAAAGCATTCTTTATAGTATCTGTATCAGAATATTCAAGCTCACTTCCAGTAGATAGGCCACGACCAAGCACGGTTATTTTGATATTAGAATCTACATTACCTATAACTGTTTTTAAATATTCAATAGTATTTTCTCCTTCAGCATTCACGTTTAAAGATAAAATCACTTCACCCGGCTTGTTTTTTAAAAGCTTTTCTTTTAATTCTTTAACCCGAACTCTTTTTTCTGGCTCTTTATCAAGTATTGGAATATTTCCTCCGAGAATAAAATAGTAGCCATTATAAAATTTACTTTTTTCTATCGCTTCAAAGTCCACATCACGAGAAACAATCATTAATTGGCTCGCATCTCTGTTTTTGTTATTACAAATATTACATGTTGTACTATTGCCGTCTTGATAGAAGCGAAAACAGGATGAACAAACACGAATATTTTTTTTAATTTCTAAAATTAATCTTGAGATTTCGTCTAGATAACCCGTATTGCGGGTAAGAAGAAAATAAACAAAACGTCTGGCTTGTCGTGGGCCAATACCAGGGAACTCTCTGAAATATTCTGTTAGTTTAGAAATCGGATCCATGTCAGTACAGTATTGATAATATTTTAGAAATCAGAGCCCCCGCCTCCACTTCCAGCATTAAAATCGCCAAAATCATTTTTTTCAATACTCATAAATGATGTTTTCTTGTCATCAAAGTATAGTTCAGCAAAACCAGTGGCACCGTTTCTATGCTTTTCAATCATTATCTTTGCAATATTTGGCCTTGCTGCTGATGCGTCCTTGTTATATTTATCTTCTCTGTGAATGAACATTACGACATCGGCATCTTGCTCGATAGATCCTGAATCTCGAAGATCAGAAAGTCTAGGCTCACCTCCACGTTGCTCAACTGCACGAGAAAGTTGGGAAAGGGCAAGTACAGGGACTTCTAGCTCACGTGCCAGTTGCTTCAAAGATCTAGAAATTTCTGTGACTTGCTGTACCATATTGTCTGAATTACGACTTTGTGTCGGAACCATAAGTTGCAAATAATCTACAACGATCAGACCAAGACCCTTCTCGCTCTTTAGGCGACGGGCGACTGCTCGCATTTTAAGAATATTATTTGCGGGTTGATCGTCTATATAAATAGGTGCTTCTGAAAGACGGTCCATGGCATCTCGTATGGCTTTGAAATCGTGATCTATAGAAAGATTATGCCCTGTACGTAGTTTCCAAGCATCGACTTGTGATTCTGCAGCAAGCATACGATCTACAAGTTGCTGCGAACTCATTTCAAGTGAAAAAATACCTACTGGAACTTTATGATTGATTGCTGCCATTCTGGCAATGTCTAAGGCAAGGGAAGTTTTACCCATAGATGGTCGTGCAGCGAGGATAATCAAATCAGATTTTTGTAAACCTGCAAGCTTATCATCAATCGCTTTAAAACCAGTCGGTACACCTCGAAGCTCACCTTTTGTATTATGTAATCTATCAATTCTTTCCCATGCCTCAACTAGAGTGTCTTTCAAAGCCACAAATTTGTGAGTACCTGTAAAATTTGTAACTTCAAATATTTTCTTTTCCGCCTTATCAAGTGTTTCCTCAATATCCATTTCCTCATCGAAACCAAGATTACCTACATATTCAGAGGCGTTGATGAGGTCACGCATGATATGTTTCTTCTGCACAATTTCTGCATAATGCTTTGCGTTTGTAGAAGAAGGAACGCCATGAACAATTTCGGTTAAATAGCTCATTCCACCAGCCTGCTCAAGAGTTTCTTTTTCTTTTAGTCTTGATGAAAGTGAGAGGAGATCGATTGGAGTTCCTTTACTATGAAGTTCCATCATTGTTGACCAAATGAGTTTATGTCGATCAGAATAAAAAGATCTATCACTGACAACATCCGTGACGTCATGCATGACTTCAGGACGAATCATTATAGAACCAAGCAATGCCTTTTCAGCTTCTAAGCTCTGTGGAGGAATTCGTAAATCCTTTGTTTTGAAATAGGGTGAAGTAGGGGACATGAATGTATTTTATATCTTAACTCTATTCTACTTTAATTATTTTTATAAGCAAAAGTAAAATGAGCCCGCAAGGTTGATAAGCTGTGAATAAGGTCTAAAAGGGCGATTTTTGGCTATTGAGATTTTGTAAAAGATGTTGCTTAACTGGGAAAATGTCAGACTTGTTCACAAGTTCTTAAGAAATGATAAATTTTTTATGAAAAATGCTATAGACAACTGTTTTGCAATTGCTAGTATTAGCTTAAATATATGGAATATAACCAGATTGTATTATTTAAGGGGAAGAATATAAGAAGGACTTTGCATGAGAAGGAGTGGTGGTTTTCTGTTGTAGATATTATTAAGGCGCTCACTGATAGTGATGACGCCAATGATTATTGGTTTAAAATGAAATCTAGAGTAAATGCTGAGGAAAAAATTGAACTATCGACAATTTGTCGACGGTTGAAGTTGGTGGCAGAAGATGGCAAAATGCGTGAGACTGACTGCGCAAATCCAGAAGGCATACTTCGTATTGTCCAGTCTATACCATCTCCTAAGGCCGAACCATTTAAAAGATGGCTAGCTAAAGTCGGTTATGAAAGAATGCAGGAAATAGAGAATCCTGAATTGGCTACAAAACGTACAAGACTTTTATATAAATTGAAGGGATATCCAGATGATTGGATTGAAAAAAGGATGAGAGGTATAGTCATTCGAGAAGAACTTACTGATGAATGGAAGAATAGAGGAGCACAAGAGCAAAGGGATTATGAGATTTTGACAGCAGAAATTTCAAAAGCCACTTTTGGTGTCACTCCAGATGATTATAAAAAGTTAAAAGGATTGGAAAAAGAAAATTTGAGAGATCATATGAACGATTTTGAATTGATTTTTACTATGCTTGGGGAAAAATCAACTACCGAAATTCATAAAACAGAAGATTCAAAAGGAGTGAATAAACTTAAGGAGGATGCAAGGTTTGGTGGAGAAATTGCTGGAGGAGCTAGGAGAAATCTGGAAAAGAAATTAAAGAAAGCAATTGTTTCAGGGAAGAATTTTAAGGGGTTAGAGGGGAAAAGGATTAAAAAGTAGTAGGACAAAGGCGCTTTGGAGTCTTTACTTCATTGTAAATGGGTTTTTGGGGTGGTAATATTAACCACAAGCAAATGGACATACTTCCTCAACTCATTGTAAATAGCATTATCGCCGGGGCAATATATTCTATGGTTGCTCTCGGCTTTAATCTTATTTACGGCACTGTTAAATTCTTTGATCTTGGTTATGGCGTGCTAACAGCTGTCGGTGGTTACTCTGTATTTTTCTTTTACAAGACACTTGGAGTTGACCTCTACCTATCTGTTATATTTGGAATGGCGATTTCATCTCTGATTGGCTATTTGATTTACAGGTTTGTATACGCACCCCTACGTGAAAGGAAATCCTCAGGCATGGTTTTGCTTGTCGGGTCACTCGGTGCCTTTACTGCGATTCAAGCAATCATTGCAATTCTTTTTACAAGTCAATTTCAAACTCTTACAAAAAGCGCTGGGGTAGGGAGAACCTTCAATATCTTTGGAGGAATTATTACTGATGTTCAACTGATTATACTTGTCTGTGGTTTTGTAATTATGGCAGGAATTGCAATT
>CAYXWP010000015.1:0-10424 GCA_964468845.1 uncultured Candidatus Saccharibacteria bacterium
CAAAAAAACATTAGTCAATGCAAAAAACAGCGTTTCTGTTCAGAAGCTGTTTAAAAGCTGTTCATAACTTTAACTTATTCTTAATATTACTATTCTTTCAAGATAAAACCAACATCCCGAATGGTATGAATCAATGGTTTGCTATTTTCATCATCAATTTTTTTACGAAGATATCGAATATGGACATTGAGTTCGTTATTTGACTCTTTAAATTCTGGTCCCCATACGTGATTAATCAATCTCTGCCTATTTACCGCTTCACCTTGGAAGGTTATTAGCAGATCTAGTATCTTATATTCTTTTGGAGTCAAAGAAATTACTTTCCCAGCCCGAGTTACCTCATGCTTCTTTTTGTCCAGTATTATATCAGCTACTTTCTTGATATCAGAATCTGTAGTTTTTCTTCTTCGCATAACTGAACGAATTCTTGCGAACAATTCCTTTAAGCCAAAAGGTTTAACCAGGTAGTCATCGGCTCCAAAATCCAAACCAAGAACCCTGTCTTCCTCAGATCCTCGAGCCGTCAGCATAATAATAGGTGTATGAATTCCTTTCTCTCTCAATTCCTTACAAATAGCCAAACCGTCTTTTTTAGGTAGCATTAAATCCAAAATAATTAAGGAGTAATTATTTCTCATCGCCTTTTCAAAACCTACTTCACCATCTAGGGCTGTGTCAACAGAATATAGCTCTCCTTTTAAAGCTTGGCAAAGTATATCTGACAGTTTTTTTTCATCTTCAATTATAAGTATAGCCATATGTTTAATTTATTGAGCCTATTAATTTTATTGAAACTTAAACAATTTTTTCTCCTCTTATCAAGCGGACAAGTATCATAATGACCGCCACAACAACTAATATATGGATAAAACCCCCGATTGTATACGAGGTAATTACACCAAGCAACCAAAGAAC
Organism: uncultured Candidatus Saccharibacteria bacterium; assembly: GCA_964468845.1. GTDB lineage: Bacteria > Patescibacteriota > Minisyncoccia > Phycocordibacterales > PALSA-1337 > CAIOGI01. Next base: position 916 of record CAYXWP010000015.1, read on the forward strand.
AATCAAAATTATTGCAATTGTTGTTAACATATATTTTTTATTAAATTACTATTAAAAAGTTTATGACCTTGGCGAAGTATACCATTACATTTTTAATAATAGCAAGTTTAGCAATTAAGTCTGAGTTAAGATTTTTTTCTTTAGTGCAATAATCTCATCTCTTATGAGTGCTGCAGTTTCAAAATCTAATACTTTTACTGCTTCCTCCATCTCTTTTTCCTTCATCCCCATCAATTTTTTAGGATCTTTTTTTAGTAGTTCTTCATCAATTCTAATCATATCACTCACGGTTTTATCATGTTCACTTCTCAATTGATCAGTAATATCCTGTATTTTCTTTATAATTGTTTTTGGAGTAATACCATGCTTTTCATTATACTCAGTTTGAATCCTCCTTCTTCTTGCGGTTTCATCAATCGCATAATTGATTGCATCATTCATAAAATCAGCATAGAGAATTACACGACCGTTCACATTTCTTGCGGCACGACCAATTATTTGTATTAATGATGTTTCAGAACGTAGGAATCCTGCTTTATCTGCATCAAGAATACCAATAAGTGATACTTCAGGGAGATCGAGACCTTCTCGAAGAAGATTTACGCCTACGAGCACGTCAAATTTCCCTCTTCTGAACTCATTTAATATCGTTATTCTGTCTATGGTTTTAATATCACTATGTAAATATTCAGCCTTAATTCCCTTCTCCTTTAAATACTCACTAAGATCTTCGGCCATCTTTTTTGTAAGTGTCGTTGCAATTACACGATCACCCTTTTTTATCACAGCTTCAGCTTCTTCAATGAAATCAAAAATTTGCCCCTTATACTTTTGTGCACCTTGGCCTTTTTCTGCTACTGGCTTCACTTCGATTACAGGGTCAATAAGGCCAGTTGGTCGTATTATTTGTTCAACAATTTGTTTGCTATGCTCTTTTTCAAATTTTCCTGGAGTTGCAGTAGTGTAGATCACCTGTCCGACTGCTTTTTCAAATTCCTCAAACTTCATCGGGCGATTATCTTTTGCTGATGGCAATCTAAAACCATAATTTACAAGAGTTTCTTTTCTTGAGGCATCACCGGCATACATTCCACCAAGCTGGGGCACGGTCACATGTGATTCATCGATAACAGTTAGAAAATCAGGCTCTCCGTTAGCTTTATGTGGAAAATATGAAAGCAAAGAGTCCGGAGCTTCACCGGCCTTTTTGCCAGAAAAATGTCTTGAATAGTTTTCTATTCCATTGCAATATCCAACTTCACGAATTAGCGCTAAATCATATTTAACTCTCCTCTTTAATCTTTCAGCTTCAAGCATTTTTCCAGCTTTCTCGAGTTCTTTTAGTCTATCCTCTAATTCTTTTTTAATTGAAATAAAAGCTTTTTTTGATTGCTCATCGGTACTTATAAAATGTTTTGCAGGAAAAAGAAAAATATTATCATGATTTGCCCGAACACTCATAGTGATTGGATCAAGTTCAATTATGCCTGAAACTTTTGTGCCATCATACTCGATACGATAAATTGTTTTTTCACTTACAGGCATTATTTCTATCATATTTCCAAGAGCACGGAATTGTCCGGCATTGATATCCGCATTTGTTCTTTCAAAATGAACATCAATTAATTTACGAATCATTTCAGAACGCGAAAGATCCATGCCTTTTGAAATCTTTAAATTTACTTTTTCATACTCATCTGGACTACCGAGACCGTATATACAGGAAACGGACGCAACAATTATCACATCTTTTCTTGTCAGTAGAGCTTGTGTAGAAGCATGCCTTAATCTATCAATCTCTTCGTTAATCATCGCCTCTTTTTCTATATACGTATCTGTAACTGGCATATATGCCTCAGGTTGATAATAGTCATAGTATGAAACAAAATAGTGAACGGCATTATTTGGGAAAAATTCTCTGTATTCTTGGGCAAGTTGTGCAGCTAGAGTTTTGTTGTGGGCTATTACAAGTGTGGGCTTATTGTGTTTGGCGATAACATTAGCCATAGTAAAAGTCTTACCAGAGCCAGTCACTCCGAAAAGGGTCTGTTTATCTAGGCCCTTTTCAAGCCCTTTCGTAAGCAGCTCAATAGCCTTTGGCTGATCTCCAGCAGGCGTCATTGAGTTTGATAAGTTGAAAATACCCATAGAGAGAACACTATCAAATTATTTAACCTTCCTCAACATGACTTTTTTTACCGCAGTTTTTATATCTTTTTCGCCCATTCCATAATGCTCTAGGAGTTCATCGGCGGTGCCTGATTGTCCAAATGTATCTTTGACCCCAACAAACTCAACTGGGGTTGGATAATGCCTTGCCAGACACTCTGCTACGGCAGATCCCATTCCTCCAGCAACCTGATGCTCTTCTACAGTCACAATCGCTCCGGTCTCATGACCTAATTGCCACACGGCGTCTTCATCCAGCGGTTTAATAGTTGAAATATTTAAAACTTTTACGAATTTTCCTTCTTTTTCTAATTCTTGTGCAACTTTTAATGCTTTATGTGTAAGCGCGCCAGTTACAATTATTCCTACTTCTGCTCTCTTGCTATTTTCCGTCCCTTTACCCTTTCCGGCCTCTTCAGGCGAAAATAGCAACTGAGCTTTACCGATTTCAAATGGCGTGTCTTTTGTTGTTATGATCGGTGTAGCATTTCTTGCAAGGCGAATGTATGTTGGTTGTTTTGTTTGTGCACAAGCGATTATTGCTTTTTTCGCTTCCATCGCATCGCATGGCGAAATAACAACCATATTTGGAATTACCCTCGTAATCGCAATGTCTTCGAGCGCCTGATGTGAACCTCCATCTGGGCCGACAGAAACACCTGCATGAGAACCAATAATTTTCACATTTCTATCGTTGTAACAAATCGTTGTGCGAATTTGTTCCCAATTTCTGCCAGGGCTAAATACTGCGTATGAGGATATAAAAGGAATTTTTCCCATCGCCGCCATTCCGCTCGCCACACTTGCCATATTTTGTTCAGCAATTCCCATTTCTATAAATCGGTCTGGGTATTTTTCTTTAAACAAATCCATTCTAGTTGATTCGACGAGGTCAGCACATAGGCCAACAACATTTTTATTCAAATCAGCAGCTATGACAAGCCCTTCGCCAAATCCTTTTCGCATAGGGATTAATTCGACGTTGTTGGCATTACCATCGACATTGTCAAAAAGTTTTGGGTTCAGTTTTTGAAGAGGGTTGATCATGGGTTAATTATATATCATTTATATTTTCTTTTTCATAAATTGCTAATCTTGCTATGTTGCTATTCTGCTCACTTAGTTAAATGTGACCAATTTTTGGTCAACTTTTACTTATTGACCACTTTTTATAATACCAAGTGACTTCCGGGCCACAGCAATCTCATCATCTGTTATCGGTGGTTTGCCATGCCATTCATATTTTCTCTCAAACGCCGGAATTCCTTTTGACGAAATAGTATTTGCAATAATAACTGATGGTTTATCAAGCACGGTCATTGCCTGCCCCCATGCATCATCTATCGCCATAAAATTATGTCCGTCAATCTCCTGAACATGCCAATTAAATGCTCGCCACTTATCTGCAAGCGGATTCAAAGGCATTATATCCTCGGTAAAACCATCTATTTGAATATTATTTCTATCAACAAAAACTGTGATATTTTGAAGCTTTTCCCTACTAGCCAGCATTATCGCTTCCCAGTTCTGTCCTTCATCAAGTTCCCCATCCCCAAGCACGCAAACAAATTGTTTTCCTGAGGTTTTTCCAAAATCCATTCGATCTGCAAGTGCTATACCGACTAATTGCGACAAACCTGAGCCAAGTGGACCAGAAGAAGTTTCCAAAGCAGCTAAAAATTCTCGATGAGGATGTCCCTGTAATTTTGAACCAAATTTTCTTAAAGTTTTTAACTCAGACAAAGGAAAATATCCAGCATGCGCCATGGTTGCATACAATACAGGACAAATATGCCCAGCAGAAAGTACAAATCTATCTCTATATGGCCAGTCAGGTTTCTTCGGATCATGCTTTAACGCGTGAAAATATAAATAGGCAAAAATATCTGCCATATCTAATGGTCCAGCAGTGTGCCCACTCTTAGCTTCTATAAGCATTTCAATAATTGATTGCCTTATAGCATGTGCTTTTTCAAAAAGAGCTTGAGCTTTTTCATCAGTTAGAGACATGATGAATAAATTATAACATAAGTCGCATCACTATATCTGCTTAAATTTCCCATAGGTATCCACAATATTGTCTGACTCAAATATTGCCGAACCTTCTACAAGTCTATCTGCACCAGCGTGTTTCAATAGCGGTGCGTTTTCCATAGAAACTCCACCGTCAACTTGAATTTTTAAATTTGGAAACATTGCTTTGACCTCTGTAACTTTATTCACAACATCTGGATCAAAATTTTGCCCCTGGTAACCTATCTTTCTAATTCCCATACATTGGATAAATTGTATCCTATCTGCATATTTGCTTAGTTCCTTAATATCTGTTTTTACGTTTATTGCAACACCAATTTCAACCAGTCCAGACAATACAGTAATCACTGGATCTAAATCCTTCGAGCTTTCGAGATGTAAAACGATTCTCTCTGCTCCAGCCGACAGCCATTTCCTCGCGTCATCTTCACTTGGACTGTCTATCATCAAATCGAATTCATAATTCATTTTTTCCCATTCTGGCATTCCGCGTTCCTCATGAAGAATTTTTTCAAAATTTTCGTCTGGTTTCTTGTACGGCCATGTTGTCGATGTCACAAACTTTCCATCACAAATATCAATTTGCACTAAAGGCGCAATTCCAACAACCATCTCAACTTTCTCTTCAATTTCTGCAAAATCTCTTGGTAGTATTGCGGGTATTATTTCCATATTATTCAATATTATCCATTTGCTCTATCCGCCTCACGTGTCTCTTGTCTCCGCTAAAAGGTGTTGCGATCCAGAGCTTTACTGCATCCTTGGCATCTTCCTCAATCACAAAACCTGCACCTATAGAAAGAATATTCGAATCATTATGCTCTCTTGAAAGACGGATTATGTCTGTATTTTTTGCATAATATACTACTGCTCTTATCCCAGGAAATCTATTTACTATCATGGCCTCTCCTTGACCAGATTTTCCAAATATAATTGCTTTGGTATTTTCTGGATCAATTAAAATACGCATCGCAACAGGTACCATAATTTCAGGATAATTATCATCCTGAACAAAAGTATGAGCACCCATATCCTCAATATCAAAATTCTCATCACGCAAAAACTGCACAATTTTATTTTTTAATTCAAAACCTGCATGATCGCTCGCTAAAAGTATTTTCATAAAGTTTAATAGACATATTGTAGCATATTTTAAAAGAAGAAACCGCCAGAGCACTGTGCTAGGCGGTGAGAAACGAACTGTTGCTCAATGAGGTGGGCGATGGATCGATTGTAGCCTTTTGCGAAAATACGGATCACGTCTCAGCATCTCTTCAAGTAATATTTCGTTGCGCTCCTTTGGATCAGGTTGAGAGCGACGATTATTCCTCCAGTTTTCAATCGAACCCCAATTGGCAAATGCGATGAAACGAGCTTTCCAGGTCATCCACAATTTTGAACCAAAAACTTTGGCGAACATATTACCTCCGGGTTTATTGTTTACTCCCTTAAGGATAACACCTTTTTCTTTGCGATGCACACCATGCTGCCGAGCTTGAAGATGTTTTCGAGAATGCCGTGAATTCCAGGCGGGCAACCGATGACATTTACGGTAACCAGTGGCCCTGTGTCAATGGCAATAAAAATGATTCGCTGAAGCTCACTAACCAACTCTAGATCGTGGCTTGCAATGAATGAGTATTTTTCTGCTTCTCTCTTTGCGAGTTCAAGATTTTCGTAGTTTGCAACCCATGGGGTTCCCGGAACGCCCCGACGAGCAACGAGAGCAACTCTTTCGGGATAGTCGTCGCAACCCATATATGCCAAGGTTGAGGCACTGAGACGGAATGTGTTTCTTTGCATTTTAAACTCCCACTAGTTGTTTTGTTTACTGCGTTTGATCTAAACAAAGCCTAACACACAGAAAAACTACAATCAAACAAGCTTTATTTAACTGTCTTTATTTAGCAATTCTAAACTTCTTCAACCCACTACTTATCTCCTTTACTACACTTTTATCAAGCACACTTGGTAAAATTTTATTTACACTTAACTCCTTTTTCTTTACACATCCAGCAAGAGTTTCCGCTGTGGCAATCTTTATTTCATCTGTAATTATCCTTATTTTATTATCCAAAACCCCGCGGAAAAGTCCTGGAAAAGCCAAAACATTATTTGTTTGATTTGGAAAATCACTTCTGCCAGTTCCGACTATATATGCACCCGCTTTCTTCGCGATATCAGGCATAATTTCTGGAATGGGATTGGACATTGCAAAAATTATAGGTTTTTCAGCCATTGTTTTTATAAATTCAGCCTTAAATATATTTGGTGCACTAACACCAATAAAAATATCGGTATTTTTCATTGCCTCTGCCAAGTCACCATTAATATTTTCCGGATTTGTCGTCTTCAACATCTCCATTTTTACATTGTTCAAATCAGTGCGATGCATAGAGACTATACCTTTTGTGTCTACGAGAATGATATTTGTAATGCCGTATTTAATTAGAAGCCTTGTTATAGCAATTCCAGCAGCACCTGCGCCACAAACTACCACTTTAATATTTTGCTTTTGCTTTTTTACCAACTTCAAACTATTTATTATAGCCGCAAGAACAACAATCGCTGTGCCATGTTGATCATCATGAAATACTGGAATATCAAGTTCGGCGATAAGTCTCTGCTCAATTTCAAAACATCTCGGGGAAGAAATGTCTTCAAGGTTAATTCCACCAAATGTTGGAGAAATAGCTTTCACAACTTTTATAATCTCCTCTGTGTCTTGGGTATTTAAAACAATAGGGTATGCATCAACATTTCCAAATTCCTTAAAAAGAAGGGCCTTACCTTCCATTACCGGAAGTGCACCATATGGACCAATATTTCCAAGTCCGAGCACAGCGGAACCGTCAGAGATAACAGCAATAGTATTCCCTTTTATAGAATACTCGGTTGCTTTACCAGGATTTTTTGAAAGAAAAGTAGAAACTTCAGCGACGCCCGGAGTATATGCGATGCTGAGATCATCTTTATTTTTTAATGTAGGAAATTTACTTTTAATTTCTATTTTGCCTTTAAACTTTAAATGTCTTTTCAGTGATTCTTTTTTGTAGTCCATAATGTGAAAATTAGTTGGTAGATTTATATTTTATCATACTAACAAAAAACCTGTCACTTTCGTAACAGATTTTTTGTATTCCTCATTTTTGCCAATTATCTTCTACAACCCCTCACCCCATTTTTCCCACATTGGATAGAATACCGTTGAGATAAACAAACAAGGTAGTATGAACGCTGCACTAATAATCCAAAGAGTAAAATGTATAACTTTCATCGAGGCAATTATATACCAACTAGATACTAAATCAAGAAAGAAACAATCAAAAGCGCAACAATGTTTAGAATCTTGATCATTGGGTTGATTGCTGGACCAGCTGTGTCCTTGTAAGGATCTCCTACTGTATCACCTGTAACAGCTGCTTTGTGAGCATCTCCGCCCTTTCCACCATGATTACCTTGTTCAATATGCTTCTTTGCATTGTCCCATGCACCTCCTCCAGATGTCATTGAGATTGCTACGAACAAACCTGTAACTATAGAACCTACAAGTAGACCTCCAAGAGCAACTGGTCCAAGAATAAATCCTACTGCAATTGGAACTAGAACTGGAATCAAAGCTGGCACAACCATTTGCTTGATTGCTGCTGTTGTAACAATATCTACACAACGTGCATAGTCAGGCTTTGCTGTTCCTTGCATAATTCCCTTTATCTCTCTGAACTGTCGGCGAACCTCTTCCACAACTTGTCCTGCAGCCTTTCCTACAGCTTCCATTGATAGAGCAGCAAAGTAGTAAGGAAGTAGACCTCCGATAAATAGACCGACGATAACCATTGGATCTCCAAGTTCAAACTTCAAACCATGAGTTTCTTGAGTATATGAAGCGAATAGAACTAGAGCAGCAAATCCTGCTGAACCGATAGCGTAACCCTTCGTAACTGCCTTTGTTGTATTTCCAACAGCATCAAGAGGATCTGTAACATCACGAACTTCTTTTGGAAGATTAGACATTTCTGCAATACCACCAGCATTGTCAGTAATTGGTCCATAAGCATCGATAGCAACGATAATTCCCGCCATTGAGAGCATGCTCATCGCTGCGACTGCAATACCATATAGACCAGCAAGATGATATGTAGCTAGAATACCGATAACAATTGTAATTAGAGGCCAAGCTGTAGACTTCATTGAAATAGCTAGACCTTGAATAATATTTGTACCGTGACCAGAATTTGAAGCTTCAGCAATAGATTGTACTGGAGCATACTTTGTTGATGTGTAATATTCTGTAATCAAAACCAACGCAGCAGTAACTAGTAAACCAACAACTGCACATCCGAATAGATCTATAACTGTGTACTTACCATTATCAATCATCATGAATCGAGTTACAAAGTAGAATGCAATTCCAGAAAGTACTCCAGCAACTGCTAGGCCCTTGTACATTGCGCCCATGATATCCTTTGACTTACCAAGTTTTACAAACCATGTTCCGATAATTGAAGCAATAATTGCAACACCTCCTAGAACTAGAGGGTAAAGAATTGCTTTTTCATCTTCAATACCGAAAGTAACGACAGCGAGCATCATTGCTGCAATAGTTGTAACAGCATATGTTTCAAACAAATCAGCTGCCATACCTGCACAATCTCCAACATTGTCTCCTACATTGTCAGCGATAACTCCTGGATTTCTGGGATCATCTTCTGGAATATTTGCTTCAACTTTACCTACTAGATCTGTTCCGACATCCGCTGCCTTTGTGAAAATTCCTCCACCAAGTCTTGCAAATACTGAGATAAGAGAAGAACCGAAGGCAAGACCGATAAGAGCAGCGACATCGTGAGTAATTGCATAAAAACCAGAAACGCCAAGGAGTGCAAGTCCTACTACAAGTAAACCTGTAACAGCACCTCCACTAAATGCTAGAGATAGAGCCTCTGCAAGTCCTGTTCGAGCAGCTTCTGCTGTTCTCACATTTGCTCTTACTGACACATTCATACCTATATATCCAGCTAGCGCTGAAAATACTGCACCAACAACGAATCCTATCGCTGTAGCTGGTCCAAGTGTTGGCCAAAGAATAATAAACAAAATAACTGCAATAATCGCAATAGTTTTATATTGTCTGTTAAGATATGCCTTCGCACCTTGCTGAATTGCAAGAGCAATTTCTTTCATCTTATCATTTCCTGCTGATTTCTTTAGGATATGTCTAGCTAAAAGTAGTCCGTAAACAATGGCTACTACTGAACAAACAATTGCAAAAATTACTGAAGCGTTCATGGTTAAATTTGATTAAT
>CAYXWP010000015.1:10524-16149 GCA_964468845.1 uncultured Candidatus Saccharibacteria bacterium
TGTAATACTAAGACGAACATATGAAATTACTTATTGTTGAATCACCAGCAAAAGCAAAAACTATTTCCAAGTATTTGGATGGAAAATATATTGTTAAGGCATCGATTGGACACATTAGAGATTTACCTAAAAGCAACAAAAAAGCCATTGATATCGAGGGTGGCTTCATTCCCCATTATGAAATTTCTCCAGGGAAGGAAAAAGTCGTAGAAGAAATTAAGCAATTAGCAAATGAGGCTGATGAAGTTATACTTGCAACTGACCCCGACCGTGAAGGTGAAGCTATTGCTTGGCATATTGCTGAAGCTACACATTTGAAAAATCCAAAAAGAGTTGTTTTCCATGAAATTACCAAGGAAGCCGTTATAGAAGCAATGCAACATCCTCGTGGCATTGATGAAAATCTTCGTATGGCACAGGAAGCTAGAAGAGTACTCGATCGACTTGTAGGATACGATCTTTCAGGACTTATTTGGAAAAAGGTTCGCTATGGACTTTCCGCTGGTAGAGTTCAATCACCTGCTTTGAGAATAATAATGGAACGCGAAAGAGAAATTCGTGCATTCAAGTCACATGCCTTTTGGGTTATAACTGCAAACACTGAAACAAATACAAATCCAAAAACTCCACTTGTCTTGACCTGTTCAGAAGAACCAACTGATTTTAAAGTTGTTGAAAACATTCTAAAACTCGGCAAGGAAAATGCATGGGAAGTTACCGACGTAAGCGAAAGTACAATGAAGCGTTCTCCGAAAGCTCCTTTCATTACATCCACACTTCAACAAGCGGCAAGTTCTCGTCTTGGCTTCGCTCCTTCGCGTACAATGCAAGTTGCGCAAAGGTTATATGAAGCAGGACATATCACATACATGCGTACAGACAGTACAAATTTGAGTCAGGTTGCTCTTGCCCAAATTGCAAAAATTGTTGAAAAGAAATATGGAAAAAATTATTTAGAATTCCGAACATATACAAAGAAGAGTAAGAATGCACAGGAAGCACATGAAGCGATTCGCCCTTCACATATTGATGTAGAGAAAGCTGGAGTAAATGAGGAACAAAAAATTCTATACAAATTAATTTGGGAAAGAACTGTAGCTTCACAAATGACTGATGCGGAACTATTAAGAACAAAAATTACAGCGAATATTAAATCAAAAAATGAGTCGGATAAATCTGATGAATCAAATAAAATTCCTGACTTTCAAGCAAATGGTTCTCGTTTAGTATTTCCTGGTTGGTTAATCGCTGACCCAGAAGCCAGAGGTGAAGATGTCGAACTGCCAAAAGTTTCAAAGGGTGATGCACTTAATTTAAAAGATATAAGTAGTGAAGAAAAAGCCACACAACCACCTGGAAGATACAGCGAAGCTGGTTTAATTAAAGAATTAGAAAAAAGAGGTATCGGGCGTCCATCTACATACGCTTCTATCATTCGTACAATTGAAGACCGTGGGTATGTTGAGAAGGAGAATAAAGCACTGAAACCAACCGACACTGGTGATGTTGTTTCCTCTTTCCTAGAGGCAAACTTCATGCATTACATTGATGATACCTTTACTGCTGAGATGGAGGATTCGCTAGATGATATTGCAAATGGTGATAAAGAATATTTAAAGGTTTTGAAGAATTTCTATATTCCCTTTGCCAAGGAAATCAAAATAATGGAAAAGGAAGCGAAGATTACAAATCTCGGTGAAGCTGATGCAAAATATAAATGCCCAAAGTGTGGAGCTGACATGATTATAAAGCTTGGACGAAATGGCAAGTTCTTATCTTGTTCTACATATCCAGATTGCGACGGTGCATTAATGATGGATGGTACTGAAATTAAAAAAGATGAACCAATTGGTACGGATCCAGTTACAGGTTTGCCAATCTTTGTACTGGTAGGTAAATATGGTCCTTATGTTCAGCTTGGTGCCTATGAGCCAAAAGAAAAGAAAGAGAAAAAAGTTGCTGGAGAAAAAAAGCCAAGAAGAAAGAAAGGTGACCCTATAGTGCCGAAACCACCAAAGGCTCCAAAGCCTCGCATGTCATCAATTCCAAAAGGAATGGAAATTTCAAAAGTTACTGTAGCTGATGCCTTAAAATATTTAAGTTTACCTCGTGTTGTCGGAGTCTTCCCTGCTACTGGAAAAAATATTACAGCAAACATCGGCCGCTTTGGTCCTTACATAGTCCATGATGCAGATTTTCGATCACTAAAAATCAAGGATGGTGACAATCCATATGACATTACCCTAGAGCGAGCGATTGCAATACTAAGTACTCCTAAAGTTTTGAGAAAAGGAAGATGGGCAAAGAAAACGGAAACTGAAACTAAGAAATAGATTTTAAACCCCAAAATTCTTCATTGAATATAGGTCCTCGGTATTTTCTTCTTCAACTATCTCTGCGGGCGCACGATCATCTACAGGCTTATCAGCAGTCTCAGGAACTACTTCTTCATTTGTGACATCTTGCACTGCAATGTCTTGCACTTGTACAGGTGTGGCATTTTTTATATCCTCAATAGATTTTAATGATTGTGCCACTATTTTCTCCTTTAAATTTTCAACAGGGGTAACGCCATTCAATGAAATCTTCTCTAGAAAATTTCTGATATCATCAGCAGTAAAATAATCAATGGTAATTCTTCCGCCATTCTCCCTTTTTTCAATAGAAACTCTTGTACCAAGACTTTCCTTTAGCTTGTTTTCCATTTCAATAAGCTCTGGATCGATAAGAGACTTCTTGCGAACCTTGTCTTGTGCAATCTTTCTAGAATACGCCTCTGCTTCACGAACTGTTAGTTTTTTAAATACAATTTCTTTGTAAAGAGTTAGCTGCTCTTCTGGTCTATCAACAAGCATAAGCAGTGGTCTTGTATGCCCTTCTGAAAGTTTACCTTCTGACAAACCATTCAAAATTTCCTCTGGTAAAAGCAGGATGCGCATTGTATTAGAAACATATTCCCTACTTTTTCCAACCTTTTCAGCAATCTGAATATGCTTCATTCCGAATTCTTTTGCCAATCTATCAAAAGCTCTTGCACGATCAACAGAATTTATATCCTCTCTCTGAAGGTTTTCTATAATTGCCAACTCAAGCTTCATCTTGTCGCTTTCCTCACCATTTCGAATTAGAGCTGGGACTTGAGATAGTCCAGCCAGTTTTGATGCACGCAGTCTTCGTTCACCAGCAATTAGTTCATACTCAACAGCCAAACCACCATCTTCCTTTGTATATTCTTTACGTGTAACTACCAATGGCTGAAGAACTCCATACATGCGAATGGATTCTGAAAGATCCTTTAATCTTGCTTCATCGAAATCTCTTCTAGGTTGATATGGATTTGGTTTTATCTTTTCTACTTCTATCCAAAATATTGAATCTCCAAAAAATTGTGATGACATGCTTACATTTTATATCATAATTGATTTTCCCGCTAGATTTAGTACACTACTTATATTGCCGAAGTGGCGGAATTGGCTATACGCACAGCACTCAAAATGCTGCGAGAGCAATCTCATGTGGGTTCGAGTCCCACCTTCGGCACAACAATGAATAGTATAATTTGCAAAAACACAGCATATGTGACAGGTCTTGCTATAGGTGATGGAAATTTATCGAATCCAAACGGTAGAGCTGTTAGACTTCGTATAACATGTGATAACAAATATCCATTACTTAAGAATAGAATAATAATTGCATTAAAAGAATTACTTCCAAGTAATGTTATTTCTGAGTATAAGAGAAAAGAAAACTGTAGTGATGTTTATTGCTATTCCAATTCACTTGAATCAATATTGGGCTGGAAAGCAAGCCAGGGTTCTAAATACAAACAAAACGTAACAATTCCATTTTGGATTTATAGTAATAACGACTATATGAAAAGTTGTTTAAAGGGATTATTTGAAACTGATGGTTCGATATATAAGGATAGAAAATATACTTACGTCAACTTTACAACGATTATTGAGCAATTAAAAAATGATGTGATATTAATGATAGAAATGATTGGATTTAAATGCAATGTGAGTAAAATAATGCAAAAAAGTAATAAGTATAAATTTGTGATTAGAGTATGTAAAAGAAGTAAGGAATTTATTAAAGAAATTAATATAAAGAAGGAATAATAAAAAACCGCACTGTACTAGTGGCTACAGTGGGTGTGGTGTGACGACTACACGTTCAAAGTAAATTCAGTTGTTTTTTCTCTTCTGCTACAAGCGTAAGGGCGATCGAATCGACATCAAAGAAACGATCATCTGTTCGTTTTTCTCGCTTGACACATGTCGGTTGAGGAATGTTGGTGTGAAATTGTTGCCTCGCGACATTCGAAGAGAACGAATGAGAAGACCTTATCAGACCAGGATTGTGACTTGATGAGAGTTTGCCGAGCAGGCTTTTCATGGTTGGAAGAAATGATTGTTTGCTGATTGAATTCCGTCCTCTATTATTGTACAGTAAAAACAATGAAAACAAAAATAGTAGTGATTACGGGTCCGACTGCTACAGGTAAAAGTGATTTTGCTGTTGAATATGCACTAAAAAATAATGGAGAAATTATTTCAGCAGACTCAAGACAAGTGTATGTTGGAATGGATATCGGTACTGGAAAAATTACGAAAGACGAAATGAAGAAGGTGCCTCATCATTTGCTGGATGTTATAAGTCCAAAGAAACAATTTACGGTTGGCAAATTCAAAGAGCTTGCTCAAAAAGCAATTACTGATATATCGAGTCGAGGTAAATTACCTATAATCTGTGGAGGTACTGGCTTTTATATCGATGCAGTCGTAAACGATACTTCGTATCCCAATGTTCCGCACGACAAAAAACTTAGAACAGAATTGGACAACAAGACAGCGATGCAACTTTTTGAAATGCTAAAAAAACTAGACGAAAAGTTTGCTTCGAAATTAAATAATTCTGAGATTAATAACAAGCTACGCCTAATTAGAGCAATTGAAATTGCGAAAAAACTTGGGAAAATGCCAAGAATAACTAAAAGCGAATCTCCATTCGATGTAACTTGGATTGGATTAAATTATCCTTACGAGGCACTCAAAAATAGAATTCACAATAGATTAATTAAAAGAATTGATGTTGGAATGATTACGGAGGTAGAGAAATTGCACAATGAAGGTTTGTCTTGGAAAAAGCTAGACTCTTTTGGACTAGAGTATAGATATATTTCAAGGTATTTACGTAAACAAATTTCAAAAGAGGAAATGCTGAAATTACTTGAGCTAGAAATATGTCACTATGCAAAAAGACAAATGGTTTGGTTTAAGAAAAACAAAAAGATTGAGTGGATAAACAAGAACTAGCTATTAAGGGTGAATTCTAACCTAAATCACAATATCTCGTGACAGAATTGCAAAAAAGCGCAATGTAATAGGCGATTTGTTTTATAAACAAAGGGCCGACATTTGTTCGAGCAAATGCCGGCTTGTACTTTTCAGCCCGCTGGATACTGGTTGATGCAACTGGGCTGCTAACGAGGCTACGGTTTTCACCTTCATGGACAAGCCGCAACCCTTAATTAAGGGTAACGTGAAATCGCCGTCGAGTCAATCTACCGTTATGGTTCAATACCTTTGCATCACTTAATTGATGTAAAGTATGAAGATGGCA
>CAYXWP010000016.1:0-15689 GCA_964468845.1 uncultured Candidatus Saccharibacteria bacterium
TTTTTCCATCTTCTTCTAACTCAGTTAAAACACGGAAAAAAGTATCTGGCACTGGACCATACCGAAACTTTTTGTATTGCATACCACTCATGCTTTCTAGGTGCTCGTAGAACCACGCAAAATCTGCCAAATAAAGAAGTTTAGCAAGTTTAGTTTTTGGAACTCTACCGTTTCGAGTTGTAGATATCTCCATTCGTAGATAAGATAGTATCATCTGCTTGTACTTTTCTATATCTTCAATAGCTCCAGATACAAATTGATTCAAGCTTACACCCAAAAAATTTGCGAGCTTTTGTGCTTCATCAAGATCAATATTTTGTTTTTTACCAGCCTCAAGAGCAGTATACGAGGGACGAGACATGCCAATAATCCTGGCTACTTCATCTTGAGTTAGACCCTTTTTAATACGAAATTCTTTTACTTTTTCGATATACTTGTTTGTCATACAAGCAAGTATATTTGAAGTTAAGTTAAAAGTCAAGCAAAGATTGTCAGAAAGTTGACATGTACATCATGTGGGGCTTATAATATAGGCGTATATATGATAATAGACTCAAACATAATAAATATCATCACCATAGTGACCTCAATCACTACCCTCTTGGCCCTTGGTTTTACTATATATCAAGCCCGACTTTCAAAACTAGCGCTTTTGGAAACCAAGAAGAGTATTGACCAAGAAAAAGTAAATCGGCAGATATCTCTCCTACCAAAAGTTGAATGGATCATAGAGGTAGATGTTCAACTCAAAATGTGGCAAGAAAAATCAGAGGAGAATTACAAAAAACCCACCAAAGCTTTGACTGAGAAAGATGACAAGATACTAAAAGAACTTAGTAATAAGCATATCAAAAAGCCAAGTGATCTTGGTTTATCAAAATACCAGTATGAAAAAATGCCAGAGTGGCTTTCCCAATTATGGCTTTCGGGTGCTCAATACTACTATGAGGGGTTAGGTTCGATGGAATCAATACATAAGGATGGTAAACCAAATTATGGTCTTGCAGAAATGCTAGTTCAAAACTGTGCTGAGAGTAGCTATGCTCTGGCACAACTACGTACATATATTTCTGATATGGTACCTCAAGTTATTTTGGATACGCCGGCGAGAATCAATTCCGGCGAGTTTTTTATAAAAGAATAATACAGACTACTTCAAATTATATTTATTTCTACGATTTTCAAACGCCTTTTCACCTCCTTCAAGAAGTTCACAGGCATGTTCTCGTATACCCATCTTTTCTAGGGCATTAACAACTGTTGGGGTAGAAAAACTATTTTCTATAGCTCCAGTGATATAGTCAAACATCACATCATTTACATTTTTATTTTGCTGACCATGTCTATTTGCTACAATAATTTCTTCAGCGTCTGCTTTTATTGCAATATTTGCATTGTGCGTAACAAGAATAATCTGTCTTTGTTTTTTCTTTCCTCTCAAAAACTCTACAATTTCTGTAGAAATTGAACGACTATCAAGGTCATCCTCCGGCTGATCAATAAGAATTGGGTAATTATCCTTACTTGATTCAACAAGAAGCTTGAGTACAACTAGTGACTTCTTACCAGGTGTCATTTCTGAATAGTTATCTTCCTCGTATTTAAGTGAGTAATTAATAAACTCAAAATCACTAAAGATACCCTCGATAGCTTTCTGCGTATCAACACCCGATTTTGTCTTTAATGTATCAGCGAGTATCAAATCAACAATAATTTTAATGTTTGCATTTTTTACTAGAGATGACTGAGTTGTCTCATCTCCAACCTTGTAGCCTAGAGTGGCCAATTTGTCTTTGGCCTCAATAGAGTTGTGGATGTTTATAAAATCTGTAATAAACTTATTCAACTTTACTGAATCGATATCCACAACTGCACCGTATTCAATTCCTTCCAATTCTCCCTTAGCAATAGCAACAAATTCTTGCCGTGCATCAGACCTATCTTTGTGTAAACCAACAATTTTGATAATTATTGCAATCAGAGAATCTTGCATCGCTTTTAGATAAGTCTCGACGGTAACAATCTCGACGAGTTTTTTATCTTGAACATCTTTCTCCTTCACTTTTTGTTCCGCAGAAGTATTTTTCTTTGCTTTATCAATAAGCGTCTTGTTGTCTTCCAAAATTTTCTTGTTCATGTCCTCCAAAGTTTTTATTTCCTTGACTATATCTTTTTTCTTGCCGGCAATAAAAGCTATATATTTTTCTAAATACTCTTTGTTATTAGTTTTAGTGAAAGTATCAAACTCTGTAATTAACTTCTCAGATTTCAAATCAAGGTCACGGTCAATAAACACATTATTATCTTCTAGACTAGTCTCTTCCCGCGAAAGAGACTCAGCATCAGCCTTCAATATTTCTACTGATTTGGTGTTTACAGAATAATCTTTGCGCAATTTTGTTAGTGACTCAACTTCTTTTTTTGTTAAACCCGTCTGAAGTTTAGTTATCTCTTTCTCTATCTTTTTAATTTGCTCCTCAATACCTTTCTTATCACCGATTTTTTTTATTTTTTCTACCTGATCACTAATTTGCTTACGCAGAGTAAAAAGTTGATAGATATCATTATTTATAAGACGAGTAGTTGCTTCAAGCTTAGTATTTAAAGCTTCTTTTTTCTTTGAAACTGCCCCCTCACTATCAAACAATGCCCTTTCCGCAATAGCTAAAATTGGAGCATTACCCTCAGTTGCTTCAGCAAGGCTGTTTATATAGTTCTGCGGAATATAAGTTATACCCTTCTTTACTGCTTTATTGTCGCTTTCTGTTCCATCCAACCAAAATACATTTGCCTTAGGAGGTTCCTTGATTAGTACCAGCCCTTTATTTCTGATATAAAATTCACTGACATCAATCGCCTTGGCAATACTGTTAAGCAAAGTTGTTTTACCTGACGACCTGCTTCCAATGATTACATTCAAATTAGGGTTAAGTTCTATTTGTGTCGATGTAAAATTAGTATCACTTAAAATGATTTTATCTATAACCCTGTAGAGCTCCTTGTCATCTGGTATTAACTCTTGTAGAGAAACTCTATCTTCAGGTTCAAAGATAATTTGCCTCAATCCTTCAAATGTTGGATTTGCTTTTATCCAAGTAATTTCACAGAGATCAGTTATCTGACCCTTACCATCCTTTTTAATAACAGAATGTCCTAGTTTTTCATCCAATGATTCGAAAGAGTGAGCATCACATCCTGAAACAACAGCTTTTGGTGCAAGTTTATATTGTGCTCGTCCTTCAATTTTATTCAAATAGAAATCAACATTATCTTTGCTGCCAAAAAATAATTGACACATCTTGTCTATTTCTTTTGCATACTCCGAACCTCTCCCGTCACCACTTGTTGGCCTAAGTGAGCCATAACCGGTAGCAACTCCGATGATTAGGTACTCTTGATCTGAAAAATTTGATTTGAGCAATACGCACAAATCATCAATCTTCACCATAGCTTTCTTATACGTAACAGCTGCTAAATCTGTCTCGATACAGTATTTGTTAGTCAAATTTTCATCATCTGTAGAAACAAGCTTCAAACGAGTAAAAAAATTCGTGAGTTTATTAGTCGTTTCCTTTATGTTTGAAAAGATGACATGTACCTGAATATGATCGTCACTTCTATTTTTTGAATCAATTCTAAATTCAACATTAGGAAAAAATACCTTTGTGGAATTTGGGTACTTAGTTTGAAACTTAGCGACGAAGGTTGTGTAATTTTCTACTGAGAAGTAATCAGTGATACCAAAGACAGCAACATCAGAGGTCTCAACTTTTTCACAAAAAATATCCCAAATGTCCATACTACCTGTCGCTTGGTACTGATCATTTAATTTAGTCTTTGGTGTATGGAGGTGTAGATCCCACTTTCTCCACCTTGATCCTGATTTGTATTGTTCCATAATTATTTTTTGGTCTCTATGACCTTTATTTCGTCCTCATTGAGTCCATACAGTTTATAGACTAACTCATCAATTTGATTCTCTAAATCTTGAATCGTGGTTTTTGCATCTGATTTCTTCATTTCAATAATTTTATTAACTAGAGATTCCAGTTTACCTATCTCATTGGTTACAGGTATTGGTATTAACTTTAATTGATTTAATTTAATATGTAACCCTGCCGGAAAACTAATTTTGAACCATTTTTTTATAAAACTTGAATTGATAATGCCGAGAATAAACTCCAGTGAATAATTATCTCTTGGATTATAAACAATATTCAGAGTATCAGTCGTAAAATATCCATTAGTATCTAATGTGGCACTTATATTTGATGCAACATCTTTGATAATAATTTTATTTTTCTGCTCAAAAACTGCTTTATTTCTTGGTCCCGCGCCGACTTTTTCCATCATCAAATCTGGTCTATACCATATGTATTTATTTGCATATTTTATTGAATATGGGGCAACATCCTTCCCTCGTAATAGAGGAAGATGTTCATCGTCTACTTTTCCATCGTGTATAAAGCGTTTATCATCAGATGTCTTTATTCCAAGTGAAAAATCACAGAGATCACCGAGTGGTTTAGTCTTTACTTTTATTATTAACGGGACATCGAAGGTAAAACCTAGTGATGGTTGTGCTCTAATCTGATCATATGACAACTTGTGATCAATATCCTTGAACGCTCCATTAAATTCACTAAGAAGTACAGCATTATCTACAACGTGTTCTTTTTTAATTCCAAGAATCACAGTAGTAACTGACGCTTCGAACACATCTGAATAACATTTTATAAGTCTAACTACTTTTGTTTTTTCAATCAAAAATTCTCTTAGTCTGGAGAAACTGTCAGTCCCTAACCAACTATTTGAAATAATAAAATACAAAGTCCCCTTATCTTTCATTAAATCGAAGCCTCTTTGGATAAAAAAAGCATAAAGATCTGTTTTGTTTTTATAAACCGAATATTTTTCTTTTATATAATCTCTATAATCTTTATCCTTAATGTTAAATATATTTACGTATGGCGGGTTACCTATCACCACATCAAACTTTTCTTCTAACCCAAACATCCACTGTGGATCAAACCATGAGTTTGAGCTATTACTGAAAGGAGACCACTGTGTCAGTGCTTGAGTAAGCTCACCAGTGTGCTTTCCAAAAGCAAAGATGGATCTGCTTAAGATATCATTCTGTGTTTTACTGAATTTTAGTCTGATCTCATTTTTACGTTGACTATTGCAAGAGAAATACTCCGACATTATCTTCGAGAGTTCAGAAATACCAGAATGGTCTTCAAAGGCATTGATAGTCGTTGGATCTTTCGAAATTGGCAAACCGATCAAAGTGTTAGCACAAACGAATTTGAAATCGAGGTTTGGCAATGGTTCTATACCTCTATTTGGCTTTGAGTCATCTACTTCAGACTCGACGACAAGGGTTAGAAAACATCGGAGGCGAGATACATCGACAGCAATAGGTTGGATATCGACACCAAAAATTGAGTTTTTTATAACATCAAGCTTGCGTGTGTAGTTAAAAGGGTTAGATTTTACTTCGTTGATGATTTTATGTTTATAGAGCTCTGGTACACCGTTCAGTTTCTTTTCGAGCCACAACTTACAATCTGGATCTATTTGCTGGAGTATATAAACAATCTTTTGAAGTGCTCCTATGGGGTATGCTCCAGAACCGCAGGCGGGGTCGAGAATTTTTAAAGATTCTATAGCACTGATTATTTCCTTTTTTTCTTCAACTTTCAATGGGTATTCAGCATCATCAGTCAGATCATAACTGATCATGGCTGATAATTTTTTCTCGTCAATCTTAGTTTTTGTTTTGAGGTATTCTAATAATGACTGATCCACCATGTATTCCACAATCTGTCGTGGAGTATAAAAGCTACCTGTACGCTTACGTTCACTGCTACCTGTTTCTGGATTTATTTCCGCGAGGAGATTTTCAAATATTCTACCGAGCATTTCTGGGTCAACAGAAAGTTCTTGATCAAAAACGGTGTTTTCATCAATCGTGAAGTTATATGTTTCCAGAAGCTCAAAGAAGTTTTTAAACCACGAATCGCTGATTTTTAAAGTATTTATATGCCTAGATGTAAATGTTCCTCGATCGAGCTCATAATAATCATCCATCTGAGGACTAAAAAGTCCCCCATTCAAATATGGAACTTTATCAAATAAGTCACTGCGAATATCTCGACTATCTATATTTGTATTTAATGCACCAAAAAACAAAGGCTCGAGAGTATCATGATAATAGTTATCTTTTACAACTTTTGAAGAAAGTAATCCGTCTGGGATAAGTTGACCGCTTTCTGATTTTTTCTGTTTCAAAAACCAACAAAACATTAAACGCCCTATAAGACGCACTGCAAAGCTTTTTCTAATATTTAGATTTTCTTGAGACACGCCAGGCAACATCAGATTTTCACCATCACTTTTAACAAGCTCATCAAAATGTTTAGCCACTTCCAAATAAAACTGCTTATTGACCACTTCAACAGAAAATCGGCTCAACAAATCATCAACATCTTTTACCTTCCCTTTCTTAAGTAATTGTTGCTCTGGAGTTCTTATTTTTGCATCAGTACCCAAATAAAATGAATATCTGCGTGCATTTGAATATTTTTTGACTGCTTTATTTTTCTCATTCAAATCAAGAGAAATAGTAAGGTATGAAAATCGATAATTATCTGACTCCTTATTTTTAAATATAACCAATGCCTTATGTATCCAATGATCTGCCAGAATCTTGAAGGCATCCGTCGCAATAGCAATCCTTGGGTCATTTTCACGACCGTGATCCATTTCCATGACATGCACATCAAGAGACTTAGAAAAACCAAGTATTTTTGCCGTAGTGATTTCCTTATATCTATTCCTATTAATGACAATATCCTCTTCTTTTTCAACAAAATCTTCAGGCAAAAAACTCGTGATAAAGCCTAAAAAATCTTCGTGATTATATTTCTCGTTAAATTTCATCATACGATTAATTCTTCCGACAAGACAATGAGTCTCCCTGTATCATTTGCCCTTTCTGCCGTCTTAAAGATACTTTCTAGGTACTTACCAGGAACAAGCTCCTTCAACACATCATGCGCTGGAGCAAAATTAGTCTTATCGATCTTCAATTCGGCAATTTCTTTTAGAACTCCATTTGGCAATGCATCAAGGTCCTTGATAACCCTGATCACATCAATGCACAAATCTTTTGCTTGTACATAATTTTCTGATAGAAATTTTAACTTATTGAGAGCATCCTGTTTTCTACCAGTATCAATCGGTGCTTTAGTATTATCCTTAAAAATATGTGCTTTTGCTATTGCATAGATAGGATCGAAATTTAGACTTGTCTGCAAAGCTTTTTCAGTATCATTGATATCATCAAACAATGGTAACGCTGTCTCTGGTGATACAATCTGTACAGTTTCTGGTGTCTCACCAAACGCAAATACAAAACTTCCACTTTTCTTAGCAAAAGCCACAACACCAGAAATCTTCGCTTTTCTTGCTATTCTAGATCGATGAGGAATACTAGATATCTTTTGCAAAATTTCTTGATTATCTTTTATCTTCAACCATGTGTTTCTATATGGAGCATCCCAAGATAGGCTTTCATTTTTAGAATTTTCTTCATTATATTGTTTTGCAAAGTAATTCTTCAAATCTTCATCTGAAGTCAGCGTCTTTGTATCTTCACCTAGAAGAGTATGTATCAGGTCCATTTTTAAGGTGGAGATTGCCTTCGTACGCGTCTCTAGCTCACCTGTCATAGTTGGAAAAAAGTTATAGATATACAACTCATCAAAAACCTTTTTATTGATACGGTTAATACGTCCCACGCGTTGGATAACTCTGGTTGGGTTATATGGGATATCATAGTTAACCACTGTACCAGCACGATGCAAGTTAAATCCTTCTGATATAGCGTCAGTTGCAATTATCACATCGAAATCATCTGATTGTTTCGCCACTTCAAGTCCAGCATCAAAATTTACCCTGATCACTCTCTTATTTTCATCTGTAGCATCTTGCGAGCTATATTTCATTACACGCTTAAAACCATCCTTACTCAAACGGTCAAAAACATAATTCGCCGTGTCTGAAAATTCTGTAAATATAATGATTTTTCTTTTATTATCTTTAGCGAGTGATTCTGACAATCTCTTTTTGAGGAATTCATATTTCGGATCATTCGTTGTATTCATCCATTCAGCTTGGATTCCTTTGAGCAACGTAATATCACTTCGTAGATCTTTTACGAAATTAGTATCAATCTCATCAGTTGGAATCCGTATAAGACCCTTACCTTCAAGCTTTGTAAATAATTCTTCTCTTTCTGTATCCTCCATTTCATCTAAATCTTCTACTTCAGGAAGAGCTCCTTTTTTAAATATAGGCACTTCTTTTCTATTTACAGCCCAATCCAACATTAACTCTGAAGAAGTAATCATATTTTTGAGAGATATGCTAAACGCACCAATCGAACTCTCAAAACGTCTAACAAGCAGACGTCTCATAAACCTAGCGACGTTTGCTTGACCTTGCGTGATACGTTGTATTTTTTCTTCAGCTGACATACCTTCTTCATCGTCCTCATTATCTGCCAGTTTTTTTATAAATTCTGACCCTGGTCTAATATAGCTTGCAGGCTTATATCGAGCACCTATGAAACTAGTACTTCTATCTTCTGGAGCAATTTTCTCTAGAGTATTCACGTATAGGTTAAACATACTACCAAGGTTATACTCTAGCAATTCAGGATCTTTGACTCTAGCAAAGGAGACTCCTTGTGCTTTGAGGTCATTCTTATATTCTTCTATCTCCTCGAGATCCAATCTCGATCGGCGAATAATAAGAGGTTCTATCATTTTTCTCAATTCATCAGCAATAGAATGTAACTCATCCTTTACGGCAGAACCATCTTCATCTTCAGAACTATTTTTCCTCAAATCCCTTCGGACTTTCTTGTATCTCTTAAAAAGCATATGGAAAGACATGCTCAAGTTTTCTACTGTGCGAATTGTTGACTGTCCTGGTGTGCTAAATAATTTAATAAGCGCATAAATATCTTTTGGATCATTATTGAATGGTGTTGCTGACAAAGCCATAACATAGTGACCTGCACATAGCCTATGTAGTATTTTATAATTATCTGTATCTTCGTTGCGGTGTTTGTGTGCCTCATCAAGGATGATCAAAAGCTTTCCATTATCATTTCCATGTCGTTCAAGCGCTTCTTCAATCTTTCCAGTCGTGTATACTTGACCCTTAAAATCAAAATCTGCCATGTAATCTTTCCACTGACTTTCAAGATGTGGTGGAGCGATAATGATAGTTTTTATTCCTAAATTATGTGCGATAGCCGAAGCGACGATACTTTTACCGAGTCCTACCACATCAGCTATTATCACGCCACCAAATTTTTTAATCCTATCAATACCAAGGTTTATTGCATCTTTCTGGTATTTGAGATCAGAAAATTTACCACCAGTTATACTCTTTGGTGTCTTCATATTCTCTATCTCGCTGATGGCAAAATATTCACTCAAAACACGATAATACATAAGAAGAGGGTCCGGTAAAGAATACAACCAAATTCTACTCTTTATTTCCTTAACAAAATTCTCAGCAGTTTTTAAATCAGCGATAACAATGTTCTGTGAATCACTCCATAGATCTTCGAATCGTCCTGCATCCTCATCATAATAATGTTTCTCTTGAAGAATTCGATTGTGTTCTCCTTGTCCTTTGAGACCAGAAAATGTCAGATTACTTGAACCTTCAATTACGATACCTGGACTAATTCCATTATTTGAAAATTCAGTCTTATTATGAAGTATGTAAAATTTTGAATGATTTGCAGTAGGTGTTTTCTTGATCTGTAGACTTCCATCACAAATCTTTTGTAGAAATATCTTGAAAGAATCCTCTGTATCTTTATTATCAAAGTAATCAGTGTCATTAAAAATATGTGAGAAATTTTCAATATAATCATTTGTAGCACCAGATCGAGATGTAATTGAGGTATCAACGACATGTGAGTCGAGATTAAAATCCTTTATACTCGAGAGTCTCACAATCACGTTCTTATCCAGATCCATGCCTACAAGAATCCTGATTTGTTTATCCTTTAATTCATTATGAAGATCCTTAAAACCAGAGAAATAAAAATAACCGACAAGTGCATCTATTCTGTCACAATTCGGCAGAATACTTTTTAAATTACTTGAAAGTGTATTTGTACCTATGTTATCGATTGCTGGCATATGTGACTCAACTTTACCATTTTTTGACGTAATTTCAAGGATGCATTCTCACGAGTTCAACAATCAATTGCAACCCAACCTGCCGACTGAGTCAGTCCAGAACCCTACAACTTGAGACCCTGCAAGGGTTCCTTGGGTAATTTCAGTATACTGAAATGAAGCATCTCAGTCGGGGGGGAATTTATGGATTGGAAAATACTGCTAAATTAAGTCCCATTCAATTATCAGGAAAGATGAAAGTGGAATACCGCAAAGGAGAGCTCCTTGGATAAATTTCTTTTGGGGTTCATTCACTCGATCTTTTTTAATTCGTTTTGCTTCGCAGAAAAGCACTACATCATCCTTCCAAACAACCACATCAAAACAGGCTCTGGTATTTCCAGCTTTCCAGATTTTTTTCAAAATATTCTCTTTCTCAATTGGAATAGAAATATGTTCTGATTTCAAACACCAACTTTGTGGCATCGAATTTAAAAAATGTGTACCTCCATATGTTTCAACCCAAGTACCTTCCCATCCTTGCTCTAGAAAAAGCCGTAATATACCAAGTTCTGCAAAACAGGCCTTCCCGTCAAAATTGAGAATAGGTTTTTGTCCAAAATCAAATTCAGGAGTTTTTCCTTTCCATACATCAAAATGGAGAAAATATTTTTGTACTAAAACTTTGTCACCAGAAGAAAGTGAGAGCAATTCACTTTCTTTTTTATATGGATCAAGAAACTCAAGGGAATTTTCTTGAGAAGAATTTTTTGTTTGCATGATGCATCCATGCATCCAAGTCACCTGACTTAGCATGTGATGGCTGAATTTTTTGGATGAAGTTCGTACTTTTTTCGCTGAAAATCCAGAACAATAAGGTGTCGCTTTGCGACGCTTTCTTTAGTGAGGGGTTGCGCCTTCGCTTCACTCGGCGCTTGGAGCGGACGGCACGGCAGGAGGGGTTTGAGGGGAGGAATGCCGTGCCGTCCTCGCTGTTTTTTTGGGCGGGGGTGCGGCTCATTTCCACCATCTGAGCCACAAACATTTTAACACAAGAAAAAGGTCACAAAATACAAAACATGTAAGTGATTCGAATCAGCCCACTTCAGCTTCTATAGAGTTCTGTGACGCATTCGTCGTCTGACCGTATGGCTTCATTTTATTCCGCCATACCGACAGCCGTCTCATGCGAACAACTTTTGATGAGAAGAAGCAGAAGTCGACTGCTTCTCGACAAACTTGAGTGACAAACTAAATCACAAACAACCTTTGTGGCTCAATTCCACCATTTGAGTCACAGATATTTTATCTAACAAACTGATACTTAGCATCGCGCGGGTTCCCCGTGCGTGCGATGCGACCTTGTGCGACTAGTTTTACCAAATATCTCGTTGCAGTTGCATCAGAAACATACAAAAGTTTCTGAACATCATCATTCGTGATAACTTTCTTCTTTTGGGCAAACAAAATAATCTTCTCAAGTTTTTTCTGTTTATTGAATTGTATTTTGGCTTGAGCTTTTATGAGCAAGCTCTTTATAAATCCTGCTTGGTCTTGTTGCGCCGACGACTGTGACTGTGGTGCTATCGGAGCCTGTGGCGTCGGCGCAGACTCTGCAGAATTAACGGCATCAACCATGCCTATTTCAGGCTCATTTTGAGCCACCGATATATCACTTTCTGCTGTATTTAATGCTCCATTTTGATCTTCTACAGGAATAGGGGTTGAGTCGCTTGTAGGCGATTCTGGGGCGACAGAAGGCATGTCAACACTAGCAGAACCCGTTGGTTGGCTAGTAGTTGGTATTTCAATGGCTTCTGGCTGTTCTGTCGTGGCCACTGGTGTATTTACATTTTGTGATTGATCATCTGGCATGTTTAATAATATTCTACTTCTTTATTACCTCCCTCGGCTTTGATCCATTTGCAGGACCAATCACACCTTTTTGTTCGAGCATATCGATAAGATGAGCTGCGCGAGAATAACCAAGACCAAACTTTCGTTGGATATATGATGTAGAAACTTTAGCAGTCTTCACGACTTCTTCTTTTACTATTTCATACATATCATCCGTATCATCATCGGAGTCATCAGTAGATAGATCTGCGAGCATACTATCTTTATACTCTTCCTGTAATTTTTCCGTAACCACTTTAACTTCTTTTTCTGTAACATTATCAACCTGACCACGAATAACATATTTCATTCCAACACGGAAAAGAATATCTCCCGAACCACGCAGATTACATGCTTCATCTGTACCGATAATAAGTCTAGAGTCTGCTGGTGACGCCAACTGCAAACCAATTCGTGATGTAAATGCGTCTTGTATTGCTTTTGTATATACCTTTACACTCGGTCTCGATGTCGAAAGTATCATATGTACACCAACTGAATGACCAATACCTGCGATTTTTAAAACTACTGATTCTATTTCCTTTGGATACACCTGCATGAGATCAGAAAATTCATCGATAACGAATAGAATTGGTGACATGTTTTCTTGTCCATTATAGTTGGTTATGTCCTTACTATCTGTCTTCTTTAAAACATCATAGCGTCTATCTATTTCTTTCATACCCCATTTCATTGCGAGTACAGTTCTCTTTGGATCCAAAATAACTTCTGTAAGAAGATGAGGAATTCTGTTATACATGGTTAACTCGACTCTCTTCGGATCGATCAGTATCAATCTCAAATCTTTTGGTGGGTTATTCGATATGAGCGTAGTGATTATTCTGTGTATAAGTGTAGATTTTCCTGAACCAGTAGATCCAGCCATAAGAAGATGTTTGGTATCAAAGATATTAATAGTAATATCTTTTCCGTATTCATCTTTACCTATATTGATAGTTAAGTTTGTATTCATGGGATTAATTATATGTTATTTAATAAAAGATACTACAGACAATACATGTCATGACCATACCCACACTGATTTGTATTTATCTGGTGCCATCTTTTTCGACTAAATTAGTAAAAAACTTCCATATGATATACATAATCTCTGTATCATATTTACAATACTCGAGCATTTCTTCTTTCTTTTTTTCCGGATCTTTGCCAGCTAATTCACCTACAGATATCTGTCTGTAAGCTTCTATAGCATCAGTACCATTTTGAACACCAAGATTTTTATATGAAAAATCTGGAGCAATAACTGGTTGTACCTTCTTGATCGATGCACTTCCTTTGAATCCAGGATGGACGTAGTGCTGTTGATCTACAATATCCATAAGGTCGTAGGTACGAGCGACCAAATCATTCAAAAAATCCTTATCCTCTTGTCTCGGCATCAAATTCGCCAACTCACGATTACGAGAGTTTTCGAACTTTTTATACCAAGAAACAATGGTTCCAACTTTACCAATATTTTTTCGTAGGCCATCAACTATTTTTTGAGCTGGATCACCTTCGAGTACGATACACTCAACATGTTCTGGTTTTGAATTCTTATCTCTCAAAATATGAAGTGAGTACTGAAATACTATATGTTGATATGGGTGATATCCATCATATGGAGGAATAGCGGTTGGATATGTTTCGTAATCGAGGAAATATAATGGAAACTGTAGTGAGTCCAATTCACTTTTGATTGCATCAATATCTACTAGTGGTTGTTTAGACTTGTGTACTCTAACTTGATTGAGTTTTCTAGGTTTACTCGGTTCTTTACCTTTTGCAGGTTTCTTTGGTTTTAGTCTGTCATCTTCTGGAACATCTGCTACATGGAGTACTCCCTCAGCCAAAAGTTCTCCGAGATACTTTTTACTGAGACCTATCTTATACAAATCATGAACACTATATGCTGGCACATTAGAATTACTGATACTAAAAGAAGTGCAGTGTGATGAGCGACCTCTGGAGTAATAACAAGTACAATTACCCACCGGCTCTTTTGTCTCTGAAAGATATGAGTAGGCACCGACCATTTCAGTCGCAGCAATAGACTGAAATGTATCATTGATAATTTCTGTCTTGTCAGTAATCTCAAATAACTTCTCAAGATTGAGTTTACCTATACGAACATAGCCTTTATTGAGCCTTACAAGATACTTTTTATTAAAATTAACCCCGCACATCTTTGCTACATTGACTTGAAATGCTATATCGTATTCATACTGTAATTCCTTCTTTTTATTTACCTTTTTTGGTTTACCCTCCTCATCTTCTTCCTCGTCCTCATCATCAGTTGATGACATTTTTATTTCATATATATCATATGCACTAGCTTCAGCATTCCATTTCAACACATCACATGCAGCCAAATATTCATCTGTACTGAATACTGCTTGATATATGACAGGATGATGTTCACTGATCAATTTCTTCGTCAGCTCTTGTGCACCAGCACTTCTCTTTTCGATCAAATAACCACCAGGAAATAAATTACGTGCCAATTCTTCCACGTCATTTCCCATAACACCCAAAGCCTGCTCAAAAGCAGATATTTCAAATTTATTGTACTCCTCCGGCTTATGCCATTTTATCCAGACATTTTTGGCACAATCACGGTAGAGGATGAAATCAGTTTTGGTGAGTAATTTATTCATTTAATAATTATTTACAATGCTCCTTATACTCTGGATAATTCTCTACAATCAAAGCTTTCCACTCCGCCGTTTCGTTATGCCCACTCAAATCAGTTTTACCGTATACGAGCAGTACAGACACAAATTGCTTTTCCTTATGCCAAGCGACGATACATCTGTTACCAGATGCTTTGGCTGAAACTTCAGATTTTTCTACTTTAAATTTTGTCTTTATTATTTTAATTCCATCTATATCTGAAATTATCTCAGCTTTATCAGTTTGCAATAAGGCATCAATACGCTCTAATCCAAAGATTATTGCCTTCAAAGTAAAATCCCAATGATTATTGTATTTCTTCTCGAAGCCTTTGATAAAATGCTTCTGCGCATACTCTTTAATATTTACAGAATAATTACCTTGCATAAAACTAGTACACCTTATCGGCGTCTTCTTGAGTTATTAGCTCGTAAGGAATCACCTCATTATCTCGACAAATAGTGTATGGCATCTGATTGTGGGTGAAATTCACAATCTCCTGAGTTCTTTTATCTTTCCACTTAAAAGCAATCTTCTCCATCAATTCTTTCTCCTCAACAGAAATCGTCGTGATCTTCTCACTTTTATTACCCTCTGATTCACTGATTAAGAAAACATCTTTCTCTCCCTCTTTTGTTCTATCAACGTTAATTTTTCCATTTTCTTCTAACTCAGCGAGGGCACGAAAAAAAGTATCTGGCACTGGGCCATATGGAAACTTTTTGTATTGCATACCACTCATGCTTTCGAGGTGTTCATAGAACCATGCAAAATCTGCCAAATAAAGAAGTTTAGCAAGCTTGGTTTTTGGAACTCTACCGTTTCGAGTCGTAGATATTTCCATTCGTAGATACGAGAGTATCATTTGCTTATACTTTTCTATATCTTCGATCGCTCCAGATACAAATT
>CAYXWP010000017.1:0-15661 GCA_964468845.1 uncultured Candidatus Saccharibacteria bacterium
ACAATGATGAGCTCTATTCAGGAGTGCCGTCACAGCCCACATCCGCTCAAACTCTTTTTGGTGCAACGTTTTGATTCCCTGAATCATGTCATGAATAAACCTGCTACAAGGTGTACTTGCTTGTTTCAAGAGATAAGCATCTGTGCAGATGTCAATCCTGATCTCCTCTACATCAGTTACTGTGATCCCTCTCATTTTGCTCAAGGTGCAAATCTCTACAATGTCGCCTGTCAAACTAAGGGCGAAGTTTGGACATATAAAACTGCAGGTATCTCCACTGTCTCCATCGAGAACGTATGGCATGAAGGAATTGTCGAGACCGACTGGGCTCGGTATGGGAAGTAAGTACGGCATCGACCCGATTTTGGTTTTTACCGCTTCAGTTACTGTCTGTCCTACCATCGCTGCTCCAGGCCAAAAATAGACAACAGCGTCAAAAAGTTTGATGAACGCTGACGCCTGGGTAGCAAAACCATGCGCAAAAATTAACGCAATCGTTTGCCTGAGCACGGCGACTTTTTCTGTGGGTGCCAATGATTCAAATGAATTTTTGCTAAGCAGTGTCGAGAGTTTCTCGAACTCCTCATCAGTGTTCACTTGCGATTTCGGTGGAGAGATATTTTTTGGAAACTTCATAATCACCTCATCTGTAGTTGGGTTAAGGTTTCGTGACTGACAACGAGCTACTCATTCGAGCAGATCTTACGTAACTCTAGTTTAGAAGATATGCAAAGTCAATTAAGGAAATTTTTTACTTATACTCAATAGTTATATTTTCAGGTGAAGTTGGGAAACTTCTCATCCAAAATGGTGTAAGTAATACAGTCGCGTATTTTACAGATGGATTATTCTTTATAACAGAATCAATTTCCTTGACCTTAAGACCAAGTAATTTTTTCTTTAAATCTTCTTCTGCAATTAGACCAGTAATTCTTATTGGACCAGCTAAACTAAAACTCAAAGTATTCTCTTTCTTTGGTGAAAAGTCTTTGCTATTTATTATTTTAAATGTAAGATCCTTTAAACCATCTACTTTGTAATCGACTAAACGACTGTCTGAAATTTGTTTTCTTGCAATGTAATCAACCAAAGTCTTTGAATTAAAAATCACACTATATAATGTACCTTTTACACCGATATTTGCAGAATTAAGTGTATTTGTTGTAGACGAGATTCTTTGATAATCGATTGTATATGCTTTGTTAAACATGATATAGCCATTTGGAATAGAATTTGCAATACTTGCCAAAAGTTTAGTTTCAATCGCTTTGTTCAATTCCTCAACAGCGGCTTTCTCCGCTTCAGGGGATATTGTTTTTTTTGTACCAGAGAACCCACCAGTAATTTCAGTTTTTAATTTACCATAGAAACCATCATACTTATCTGTGCCTTTATACCCAGGAAGTTTCATATTACTAGTTAGATCTGCAAATTTCATGTTGTATTCTGCACCAGCTTTGTCAGCAATCACCCCAACACTCACACTACCAATAACTGTCTTCCCTTGAACCATTTTCTTACCTGGCACACTAACTGTCGTTAATGTTTTGTATATTAAGCCGTTATCCTTTGTAAGTCTCGTCCCTGCCACTATTTTTTGTGTGGTTGAACTAAATGAATTGAATAGGACTATTGTTCCCTTTGCTTTTGTCTGAACAAGTGGACCATCAACAGCAACTATTGGTTTATTTGCCTCGCTTGAAATGGTTACGATCTGGTATGCGAGAGAATCATCAATATTTGCGTCTTTTTTAGCAATAAAGTTACCATTAACATTTAGATCAAGCTTTTCTGGCATGACCGCAACTATTGCTTTTGAATACAAAAGAGAAAGTGCAATGCTAATTATTGTTATACATAATAGAATTACAAGAAAAATCAGTATTTTTGAAAACTTCCCTTTTTTCTTACCTACCTTTTTAATTTTAGTGGGGACGGAAATATTTTCCTCATCACTGCCACCATCACTACCTAGTCTATCTTCTGTTAAACTCCTTTCGAATTTTTTTCTTGGCTCTTTCGCTATTCTGATTTGTGGTTTGATTTCTTCCTTTACTATCTCATCTTCCCTCTTTTCAGATTTTGTACGGCTTATAGGAATCGATCTTATAGATCGTCTTGGAGAAGGAACAATGTCTTGTACGACTTTTTTTAGTGCCATATTTATCTACCTATTGTAACATATCATTTAGTGCAAGTGCATACATTTTTATTAACTGATTACTTTCAGAAATTTTTTCAAAAGTAATTTTTGAATCAATTTGCTCCAGACTGAAATCGTTTATGTGAATTTCGTCTTTATTTTTATCAATTAATATTTTTTTGAATATATCCATGTGAGAGTGTGTGGATAAATACATTAAACGTGGTGTCCCTCCTATGTCAGCTGTGGCTTCTAATGTCTTGCTGTATAATGCATACCATCCAGCCGAAAAAACATCAATTAATGTTGAAATTTTTTTCATTTCGGTCTCGTCGAGCTTGTTGCCTTGATACAATGACATCATCGAGTCGGCTACTTCATCGCTCTGTTTAAATGAATGAGAAATTTTCCTAATTAGATTTGAAGTTCCAAGTGGAAAAGAAGATATACTTGCACATAATCCTTTTTTTACAACAATCACATCGGTTAATTCACTATGAGCGTGTATATATACATAATCAGTCTTGTCCGGCATCATTTTTCTTAAGGCAACAAAATTTAAAAGCAGTCCAGAATGATACCTTATGTCTTTTGTGTGAGTGAACTTACTGATTACATCATTAATTCTATTTAAAATTATCTGCGAGCTAAGAGTCATGGCCAGAGAAAGCTCAAGATCACTTATAACCCTATTAAGATATTGACCAACGCTGTATCCGTTAAGTTTTATATCAAAAATTTTCTGTTCTATATATCTCAAATCGTTGTGGGTGTCAGGTATTTCCTTATGATCTGTCTTAAACTTTAATTCAAGTTTCTTTCTTTCTTCTTCAATCAACCCTGAAACAATTTCTTCAGTAATTTCTGTTTGTTTTGGGAAGTTAACTTTAATAGTTTTCGAATGTGAAAGCACCCAAGGTGAAGAAAGCACAATATCGATTGATGTAATGTGATGGTTTTCAGTAACAAGCATCATCACCTCAGATAATGCTTTGAGCATCATTTTGTTAATGTAATGACTATTAGTGTGGGTTTTTCGAGGAATGATCTTTGTAGAAACACGAAGTATTAGAGGTGGCTTACCTTCTTCGTTTTTCACTAATGCACCACGTACCAGTCCACTTTGTATATCTACGATAAGAGAAAACTTTTCTTTTTTATTTTTTGAAAGAAATGGAAACATGGTTTAATTATAGCATCAAATTACACTAACTTCTTTATGTATTTCCCCACTTACCTATTTCCCCATAATCGCTTTCAATTCTTCCTGATGTGACTGCATTACATTCATCATTGCGTCTTGTTGTGGCATACCACCCTTTATTTTTTCTTGTGCCTCCTGCGCGATTTTCATAAAAAAGTCTGGGTTTTTTTCAATCATAGCAAAAATTTGATCTTGCTGTTCTTGTGGCACGTTCTTCATTTGCTTTTTCAGCATCGTTTTTAGTAGGAAATTTTGAAACATTTTGATTTGATTAAAAATAATTCAAATATTATATCACATCCTGAGAGCCTTTCTTGTAAATTCCTAGGGGTAATGAATTCCAGTTACTTATGATAGATGTTATATATTTCCACGCATACATAACCTCATCCGTACTTGCAAAGAGTGTCTGATCTCCAACTATTGCATCGAATAGTACCTTTTCGTATGCGTCAGGAATACCAGAAAGGGATTTGAAGTCACTATATCTGAATTTAAGATTTTTTGGTTCGACTTTCATATCAAATCCAGGAGTTTTGACCCAAAAACGTATTTTGATCCCCTCGTCTGGTTGAATTCTAAACGTCAGAATGTTTTGTCGATCTTCTTCATCACCTCCATCCTCTCCTCTTCCGCCATTACCTGCATTTTCATTTTTAAAATACACATCTATTTCAATTTTTGATTCTGCCAGAGCCTTACCACTTTCCAAATAGAAAGGAACATTTTTCCACCTTGAGCTATCTATGAATGTCTCCAGTCTAAAATACGTATCAGTTTGCGTGTGCTCACTGACATTAGGCTCATTTTTATAGCCCTCATACTGTCCACGCACAACGTTGGAATTTACATTTTTATGATTAATTGGTCTAAGATATTTAAATATTTTCGCTCTTTCCTTTCTAATGCTTTCTGAGTCAAAAAGTTTTGGTCTTTCCATTGCTATAAGTGCGAGCATTTGCAACATATGGTTTTGACCTACATCTCTAAGTGCCCCAATATGATCATACGTAGCACCACGGTTTTCTACTCCATTCTTTTCAAATAGTTTTATGTGAACCTTCTCAATATAGTTCTTATTCCATAATGGCTCAAAAAGTGAATTGGCAAATCTGAATGCTAGAATATTTTGGAGAGCTTCTTTTGCAAGGTAATGATCAATTCGGAAAATTTGTGTCTCGTTGAATAGCTCTGCAAGTTTTTTATCAAGTTTCTTTGCGGTCTCTATATCATGACCAAATGGTTTTTCGACAAGGACTCTCGTCCAACCACCATCACCTCCACAAGGGATAGTTAAACCTGATACAGACAAATGCTCAAGTATCGATTCATTTAATGACGGTGGAATAGATAGGTGAAAAAGTTTATTTGAACATTTTTTAAACAAATCATCTATATTTTTTAAACGTTTAGCTAATTGCACATATGATTCTGCTCTATCAAAAAAACCTTGCTCATAATACATATGATCAATGAAATGCTTTACGTCCTCTTCTCTGAACTGTCCGGGCTGAATGTCCATTTGTGATCGAATCAATTGTCTGAAATCTTCTCTATCAAAATGTCTACGTGAAAAACCAACAATAGCAAATTGCTGTGGTAATTGTTTGGTTACGTAAAGGTTTAAAAGTGCAGGCAAGATTTTCTTTCCAGCCAAATCACCTGTAATTCCAAAAATGATAAAAATTGTTGGGGTCGCGTTTTTCATTAAATTTCATTCAGTATATTACTATATACTACTTCGCTTTAAAATCATTGACTATTTTACCATCAGAAAGCTCAATTACTCTATCTGTTAATGAAGCATAATCCTTCTCATGTGTAACCATTATTATCGTTTGTCCTTCTTTATGCAACTTTATAAACAGTTCAAAAATCATTGCCGATGTTTCAGTATCAAGATTTGCTGTTGGTTCATCAGCAAAAATTATTTTTGGTTCATGTGCTACAGCGCGAGCAATAGCCACTCTTTGTTGTTGTCCTCCAGAAAGTTGTGAAGGATAGTTTCCTAATTTATCTTGCAAACCTACTCTCTCGAGGGCATACTCTGCCTTAATTCTAGCATTTTTATTATCTACGCCAATCATTAGCAAAGGTAACATCACATTTTCTAGTGTAGAAAGTGATGGGAGAATCGCATAGTCTTGAAAAACATATCCAAGTTCGGACAATCTCATAAAAGTTCTTTCTTCTTCGCTCATTTTGATAACATCCCTACCATCAATGTGTATTTGACCAGAAGTTGGAAGATCTAGAAGTCCTAGTTGGTATAGCAAAGTGCTTTTTCCGGAACCAGAACGTCCAGTAATTGCCAAAAATTCACCTTCTTTCAATTCAAAAGATAATTGATTAAGAGCAATTAATTCCCCTGCCCCACTTTTATATTTTTTTGTTAAATTATGCGTTTTTATCATAGAATTATCTTCCAAGAATAGCATCCAAAGTGTTTTGCTTCACGACTATTCTCGCGGGAATGTAACCAGCAATTAATGTTGCGACGAACAAAATCACACCTCTGACAACGGTGCCGATAAGTGTAGCAACCAGAATTCCGTCACTAAATGGAAAATCGATTGGATGCGCTGCTAGATATGGTTTTAATATTAGAAAAACCACCAAAGTACCGAGCACTATACCGCATAATGCGTAAAACAGTGATTGAATAATATACGAAATTTCAATTGCAGATGATCTAATTCCAATTCCTTTTAAAATTCCGATGTACCTTCTACGTGTAATAGCGTTGACGAAAATAATTATGAAAATTGTAATTGCGGCAACTGCAAGGCCAATTGAACCAATCATGTTTCCCAGCAAACCAAATGTCTTTTTCATATCCTCAAGAAATTTTGGCTGTGCCTCCTCCCATGTTTGAACCTTTGCAAATTCATCAACTCCTTGTGCCACAAGATCATTTTTTAAAACATATGGATCTGCACCAGGTTTCATTAGTACAGCAATTCCATCAACATTGTTATCATCTCTACCAATTATTTTCTTAAGTTCTCGGCTATTTAAAAATATTCCTTGGTCAACATCTGCTTTGCTTTTTATTATTCCCTTCACTGTAACTTCTCGTTTTGTCCCTGCAATTACTAAGCGTACTTTTGAGCCAAGCTCCACATCTTTTAATGTTGAAAATCCCGGTGCTTCAATCGGTGTATATTTGAATAGCAAATTGGCACCAATCAAAATTTTGTCTGTGTCTGATGGATCAAGATATTCCCCCTCAATAATATATTTTGAAAGATGTGTCACTGCATCTTCTTTTTCTGGTTCAATTCCAAAAACAGATCCACCAGCACTGTCTACTGCATCAGTAAGTCTAGTTCTATTTTTATAATTTGCCTCAATTACACCCGATTGTTGATATCTCATAGAAATATGATCAACATAAGGGTGATTTTCTAGTAAATCTTTTATGAAAGTACTTTTTTCAATGTATGATTTTTTCTGTAATGTCGAGATAATCAAGTCGCCGGTGTATCGGCTCTTGTTTGCATCCGTAGCACCCTCTAGAAGTCCAACAAGAATACCACTAACTACAATCAAATTCAGGAATGTAAGCATCATAACTGTAATTA
Organism: uncultured Candidatus Saccharibacteria bacterium; assembly: GCA_964468845.1. GTDB lineage: Bacteria > Patescibacteriota > Minisyncoccia > Phycocordibacterales > PALSA-1337 > CAIOGI01. Next base: position 6,932 of record CAYXWP010000017.1, read on the forward strand.
TGAGCAAGGTTGTCCATTTATTTGCTTTTTTAATATCCCTATATGCAAGAAAATATCCAATTTTTACTGATTGAATAAAATTGAGAAATTTATGTTTTTTCTCGGGGTAGAGGTTATGCTTCACGGTTTAATAATAGCATATTTATATAAGTCTTCCTGCCTCTATCACATGCCTCACTAACGTATGCGTATACCCCATCTCATTATCATACCAAGCTAAAACTTTTACCAAATTCCCTCCTACCACTCGTGTAAATGCCAAATCAGCAATCGATGCATGAGTATTGCCCTTTATATCAGACGACACAATTTGTTCTTCGGTAATAGTAAATATACCCTTCCATCTTTCTTCTCCTGCAGCTTTTTTCAAAATTTCATTTACTTCTTCAGTCGTCGTTTCCCTTTTTGAAATGAAAGTTATATCCACTATAGAACCCGCTACCACAGGTACGCGTATTGAAATACCATCAAATAATCCTTTCAAACCTGTCATGATTTTTGTCACAGCAATTGCTGCTCCTGTAGATGAAGGAACAATATTCTGCGCTGCTGCGCGTCCTTCCCGCATATCTTTTTTACTTGGACCATCTACTATTGCTTGGCTCGCTGTATATGCATGAACTGTATTCAATAGAGCTTTCTCAACACCAATAGTCTCATCTAGAATAGCGAGTAAAGGACTACCGGCGTTCGTAGTACAAGATGCATTTGAAGAAATTTGGCATGAGCTTAGTTTGTCTTCATTCATAGCCATTAGAACGGTCTCTCCTTTTATGATAGACATTGGATCGTCCTTTAGAGGTGCAGTTACGACGACTCTTTTTGCTCCAGCGACGACATGTGCTTGCGCTTTATCGCTTGATGTAAATAATCCAGTAGATTCGACAACAACATCTATATCCAAATCACCCCAAGGTAATTTTGTAGGATCTTTCTCACTAAGATATTTCACTCCATCGAGAGTATGTTTACTGATTCCATAGACAGAATCATATTTTAAAAGATAGGAAACATTTTCAAGAGATGTTAAATCGTTAACGGCTATGACTTCAATGTTCTCATTTTCTTTTGCGAGTTTATAAAATGCACGGCCTATTCGGCCAAAGCCATTAATGGCAACTCTAATTTTTTTCATGCCTAAATTGTAACACTCTTACACATTTTTTTCACTAGCCCTGGACCTTTATAGATAAGACCTGTAATTATTTGTACAAGATCGGCTCCGGCATCAAATTTTTCTTGTGCTGTTTCCACTGACATAACTCCGCCACATCCAATTATTGTAAATCTTTTACCATAAAGTTCACGAGTTTTTCGTATTAGCTCTGTTGATGGTTGAAAACAAGGCTTCCCACTAAGTCCACCACAGTAGTTTGCGGGAGCTTCATCTCTAATATCTAAAGAACCATAATTTTTATTTAAATTCCCTATCACAACACCGTTTAAACCACTTGCATCGATAATACTAAGTAGATTATTGAATTCCTCCCACTTTAGATTTATTGGCATTTTTACATACACTGGTTTTGAGCAAGGAATTTTTTTAATGGCAGCTAGTAGGCGATTTAACAAATTCGCCTGTGTAAATGCTTCACCACCAAAACTATTCGGGCATGAAATATTTAGTGTGTAGTAATCACCAATATTTTCTTCATTAAGACGTTTGAATGAATATACATAGTCCTCTATTCCAGCTTCAATTGGCACTGATAGTTCGTCATTTGTCCTCGCGATACTTATTCCAACGACAAAATCTTTTCTGTCACCTGTTAATTTCTGACTTTTATATATTTTAATTCTTTCAATTATTTTCTCTACCCCATCATTTCGTAAACCTTTGTTTACCAAAATACTTTTAGATTTTGGAAGTCTAGTTAGTCTAGGAGTTTCATTTCCCGCGCAAGGTCTTGCTGTAACTGAGCCAATTTCTTCTCCACCAAAACTGATTGAAGGCAAAATATTCATTAATCTCGCGTTGTAGTCAAACCCAGCAGAAAGCAAAAAAGGAGTGCGATATCTTATCCCATCAACAGTCTTTGATATGTCTTTGCCGTCATATCCATACATAAGGGCTGTTTTCCATCTCCCTGTAGCAAATTTACCAGCAAATTCACCGTAGGATACAAACAAATCATGGACATTTTCTGGGTCAAACTTAAATAATATAGGTTTTAATATTTTCTCGTACATAAACGTATAATAGTATATCACCTTTTTTTAACATATAATTAAGTAAATGGAAAATTTCTCTGATCGACAACTTATAAAACTATATCTTGAAGGCAATCAAAAGGCTTTTAGTGGAATAATCAATCGCTATGGCCAAGTTATTTATCGTTTTGTTTTTAATTTAATTTATAACTCAGATGATGCGCATGATATTGCACAGGAGACTTTTATAAAGATTTGGAAGAATATTCAAAAATTTGATTTTGATAAAAACTTTAAAACTTGGCTTTTTACAATTGCCAGACGAACAACTATTGATTATTTAAGGAAAAGAAAAAATGTCAGTTTCTCTAGTTTAGATGATCAAGAATCCGAAATATTTTTTGAAGAAACAATTGTAGATGATGAATTACTTGCGCATGAAATTTTTGAGGCAGATGAAAATATAAAACTTGTACAAAAAGCACTTGAAACTATTTCAGTAAATAGTCGGACTATCGTTTTGTTACATAATGGTGAAGAAATGACTTTTGAAGAGATTGCGAAGATTGTAGACAAGCCGATGAATACTATAAAGAGTCAGTATCGTAGGTCTATTTTTGCAATTAAGGCATATATAGAGAATCAAATTGCACCAAAACCATAGCGAGTTACGTATTGATAAGTATGATAAAAGGTTATGAAAATGTTCGACAAGGTTTGGAGTACGATATTATTAGTAGAATTAATCTGATTAAAAGAAGAAGACTGTTGGTCAAACAGGGTTTTTATGGCCTGGTCTCACTATTTTCTTTTGCAGGTATCATCTTTTCAGTAGATTATATTGCAAAATATATCTCGACCTCAGGGATTTATGGCTATATAGATTTGGTTCTATCAGACTTTCAGACTCTTGTATATTGGAAGGAATTATCTCTATCTATCCTAGAGTCGCTTCCATTCCTCGGTTTTGCAGTTGGTTTTGCAGTTTTGGGAATATTCTTGTGGTCAACTCTGAAAACATTCAGAATTCAGAGTTTAATGAGATCGATTGCTTAGTAATTAACAATTAAAACATATGATAATAGATTTAAAAAAGATTTCAGAGTCAGGAAAAATAAAGATAAAAATAGTGCTAGCAACGATTATTGCTTTGGCTGTGCTATCTGCGATATTTCAAGCAGGAATTTTTGTTGGCTTTCACAAAGCATCATTTCTGTTCAGTTCAGGTGATAACTTCTATAAAGCATATGGTAATAGAAATGATCGTTTAACAAATGGTGCAAGGATGATGGGCGGAGGATTTTTTAGAGATGAATTTTCAGGTGGACATGGAGCTATTGGAAAAATATTAAAAGTAAGTTTGCCAACTATAGTTGTTTTGGGCCCAGACAACATTGAGAAAATAGTATTAATTAATGAGAATACAGACATTCGCCAGCAAAGAGAGGTATCGACATCAAGTAAATTAATGGTAGACCAGCTCATTTCAGTTTTGGGAACACCAAATGACCAAGGGCAAATAGTCGCAAAGTTCATTAGAATTGTTCCATCCGTTCCCTTTGCTTCATCATCACCAGCGCCAATCTCTACTTCCACAATTAATCTAAAATAATTATGAAAAGAATCAAACACTTTGTACAAAAAAGAAAGGTTTTGAGTGTGGGTATATTACTTATTGTAATCGGAATTGGCTATTATATATATTCAAAATCTACGTCAACAAGTGCGCAAACAAGTTATGTAGTCAGTAAGGTACAAATCGGAAATATTGTTACAACGATTTCTGGTACAGGACAAATTTATGCATCAAGTCAGCTTGATATAAAAAGTAAGGCTTCAGGAAATTTGGTATATCTAAACACAAGTGCAAATGGTCAACAAATTAAAAAAGGTACACTTATTGCTCAGGTTGATACTCGTGACGCTGTCATTTCATTAGAAAGCGCAAAAATTGCTTATGCAAAATTAGTTAAACCGGCAGATGAATCGACACTTCTTCAAGCAGAGAATAATTTGGCAGACGCGATACAGAGTAACAATAAAAGCTATTCAGATGGGTTTAATACCATTGTCGATACTTTTATCGACTTGCCTACTATAATGAGTGGTATAAATGACCTACTCTACAGTAGAAATGGATATTTACAAACAGAAAGTATAAGGTCAGTTGGACAAACTGCAATTGAACTACAGAGCAAGACAGGTATTAGTTTTGATAAAGTTAGATCGCATTATGATCGTTTGATAATTGAATACAAAAACTTATCAAACACAAGTTCTTCGTCAACAATTGAAACTTTCGTAGCAGATACATACTTGTTAGCAAAAGAGGTTTCAGAAGTAATTAAAAATGCTCAAAACACAGTTAATTATGTAAGAAGTCAGAGAGATAATGGTGATAGTGCAGGTGTTGCTGTAGAAAATAATATCAATGCATGGACAAGTACAATTTCTTCTAATGTTACTAATCTTTTGAACTCAAAGAACACTATTTCTAGTTCTCTAACAAATATCATCCAACAAAAAGCAAATCTTGATAAGGTAAAATTAGGGGCCACTGATTTGGATATTGCCTCACAAAATTTACAACTAAAACAAGCACAAAATAATTACGAGGATTATTTTATCAGAGCTCCCTTTGATGGCGTACTAGCGAGATTATTAGTTAAGTCTACAGACACAGTTGGTAATGGTACAGCAATTGGAACTATCGTATCAACACAAAAAGTTGCAAGCATCACCTTAAATGAAGTTGATGTGGCGAAGGTGAAAGTGGGTCAAAAAGTTAAATTAACCTTCGATGCTATTGATGAGCTAACAATAGACGGTACAGTTATCACTGTTGATTCTGTTGGCACTGTTACTCAAGGAATTGTAAATTACAATGTTGAAATTGCGTTGGATGCCGTGGATGAAAGAATAAAATCTGGAATGAGTACAAGCGCATCAATAATTGTAGAAACAAAAGAAAACGTTCTTACTGTTCCAAACAGTGCAATAAAAACACAAGGAATGTTTAATTCAATTGAAGTATTTAATCCACCACTTACGGTTATAAGAGGTGCTATAGGTACACCTTCTGCCATTCCTCCAATGCAAAAAAGAGTTGAGGTGGGTATATCGAACGATACTTTAACAGAAATTGTTTCTGGTTTAAAAGTAGATGAGCAAATCGTGACAAGAACTATTTCTAGTTCTGGTGCAACGGCTACAAGACCAACGAGTATTCTAGGTGGCACAGGAACAGGAGTAAGAATTCCAAGAAATTAATATTATATGATTGAAGTAAAAAATATAACTAAAACATATGATAGTGGAGAAACAAGCTTTCAAGCTCTAAAAGGCGTGAGCTTTGAAATTGAAGATGGCGAATTTATTGCTATTATGGGACCGTCTGGATCTGGAAAATCAACCCTGATGCATATTATTGGTGCTCTGGATAACCCAACTAGTGGAAAATATTTTCTAGATAAGAAAGATGTTTCAAAAATGACTGACGATGAGTTGGCTGATATTAGAAGAGACAAGGTTGGATTCGTATTTCAATCCTTTAATCTTCTTCCACGAGCAACAGTACTTCGAAATGTCACACTTCCCCTTGTATACGAAGGTATAAAGGCAGAAGAAAGAGAAAAACGCGCGAAGGAAGCACTACTCGCTGCTGGATTTGATGAATCACATTTTATGCATCTTTCAAATCAGCTTTCTGGAGGGCAAATTCAGCGTGTAGCGATTGCTCGAGCACTTGTGAATAACCCAAAATTGATACTTGCAGATGAACCAACTGGTAATCTTGATACAAAGACTGGTGAAATTGTTCTAGGCACATTCCAGAGATTAAATAAGGAATTTGGCAGGACAATCGTATTAATTACACATGAGCAAGATGTTGCTGAGCACGCTGAAAGAATTATTCACATACGAGACGGAGTGATAGTAAGTGATTCAAAGAATCATAATCGAAAAATCATTAATTATACAAAATAAATGAAAATACTTGATATATTACAAGAAACATACAGTGCCCTTTCTTCAAATAAAGTTAGAACTGGCTTAACAATGCTTGGCATTATAATCGGTATTAGTTCTGTGATTGCTATGGTTTCTATAGGCCAAGGAGCGCAGAGTACTATTCAATCAAGCATACAGTCTATTGGTTCAAATCTCATTTTGGTCAGTCCTGGGGTGCAAAGAGGACCTGGTTCTCAAGTAAGTGGTGGGCAAGGTTCGGCTAGAAGCCTAAAACAAGAAGATGCAGATGCAATTGCCAAGGAAATTACCCTAGCAAAGGCTGTTTCTCCAGAGTTGTCAGGAAGATATCAGGTTGTAAGTAAGGGTAAAAACACAAATACATCTGTACTTGGTAGTACGCCAAGCTACCCCATTGTCCGAAACGTAGAAATAGATGAAGGAAATTTTATTACAGAACAAAATCTTAGAAGTCTATCGAAAGTTGCTGTCATAGGACCTACTGCTCGAGATGACTTATTTGGTGTCGGATCAGACGCTGTTGGCCAGTCCGTTCGAATTAAAGGCATTGAATTTAAAATTATTGGAGTAACAAAAACGAAGGGCGGAACAGGTTTTAGTAATCAGGATGATATTATCTTTATTCCTCTAACCACAGCTCAAAAATTTTTGGTTGGTGATGAATATGTGACCTCAATAGGTGTTCAAGCTCAAGATTCAGAGTCGATGACTGCTGTTCAACAACAAATTACAGATTTGCTTTTGCAAAGACATGGAATAAAAGATCCGGCCTTGGCTGATTTTAGTACGTTTAATCAAGCCGATATCGTTGCTGCAGCATCAAGTGTGACAAGTACTTTTACAATTCTTCTCGGTGCTGTTGCAGGAATTTCCCTTCTTGTTGGAGGGATTGGTATTATGAATATGATGCTTACGACAGTTACAGAAAGAACGAGAGAAATTGGTCTGAGAAAGGCAATTGGGGCAAAGAGAAAAGATATAAATACTCAGTTTATAGTTGAGGCAATTATGCTAACTTTTTCTGGTGGTGTAATAGGTATTATCGTTGGCTGGCTAATATCTTATGGTATTTCATATTTTACAGGAATACAGACAAGTACTTCAATTGGTTCAATACTGCTTGCCTTCGGAGTCTCTGCATTGATTGGTATCGTGTTTGGATATTACCCTGCTCGCCGTGCATCGAGGCTAAATCCAATAGAAGCATTAAGATATGAATAAAACAAAAGTTGTAATAATTGGCGGAGGCTTTGGTGGTATGTATACTGCGTTACATCTTTCCAAGCTGTTCAAAAATAATGCAGATATCACCATAATTAATAAAAGTAATTATTTTATCTTTACTCCACTTTTGCATGAAGTAGCAACTGGTGCCCTTACACCTCATAGCGTTACGGTGTCGCTGCATGAAATTTTTAGAGGTACAAAGGTTGTATGTGTAGAAGATACGGTCAAGGTAGTTGATCGGCTTAATAAAATTGTCAAAACCACAAGCAAGGTTTTTAACTATGATTATTTGGTAATTTCATCAGGAGCAGAAACAAATTATTTTTCAATTCCTGGTGCAAAGGAGAATAGCTTAGCATTAAAAAATATTGCGGACGCTGTTTCGTTAAGAAATCACATAATCTCAACTTTTAAATCGGCTGACGATGCAAATAATAAGGAATTGCTTACTTTTGCTATTGTTGGTGCCGGGGCCACCGGCGTTGAGCTTGCTGCAGAGTTGATTGAATATTTAAATCATATTTTCACTTCATATTATAGTAATTCAAATTTCTCGAAGGAAGATTTGAAAGTGTTACTTATCACTAACACACCTGATGTCTTATCTCAATTCCCTGTTGGAATGCGTGTAGTGGCTTTAGAAGAATTAAAAAGAAAAAAGATAGAAGTAGTTTTAAACACAACAGTGTCGAGAGTTGAGCCTCATATAATTTATACTAGCGAAGGAAAAGTTATTAATGCCAATACGATTATTTGGGTAGCGGGAGTTAAGCCGTCTCTGTCTGAAATTGTTGGTGTAGAAATTGGACTAAGGGGTAGAATGGAGGTCAACGAATTTTTGCAAAGTAAAACAAGTTCAGAAATATTTGGTCTCGGTGATGCTGCGGGAACATATCCGATGCTAGCCCAAATAGCAGCTCAACAAGCAAGAACAGTGGCAAAAAATATATACTTAAGTAGTACTTATAAAAGTAATAATAATGGTGGTGATATAAAGAGTGATATAAAGCTAGAAGTATTTGATACAAAAATCAAGGGTTTGCTTATCTCGCTAGGTCAATGGTCAGCTATAGGTCATTTTGGCAGTACAACGCTGCGTGGGCCATTCATGTGGTGGATTTGGAGAACGGTATATCTATTTAATTTTCATCCATGGAGAAAGAGATTTGAAATTGCAGTCGAGTGGACAATAAATATTTTTTATCCAAGAGAAATTACGCACCTGAAATAGGTTTAAATGGTTCAGACTTTATTCGATTTGGTTGTCCCCATTTAATTTTGAATCAATTGACCAACTATCCGTACCATGCATAAATATTGCTATAAGAGCTATTGTTAGGCCAAGATCTCGCATTACAATCG
>CAYXWP010000018.1:0-14874 GCA_964468845.1 uncultured Candidatus Saccharibacteria bacterium
CGAGAACAGATACACCAACTGATATTGAGCTATGTAAATCTGTAAGAGATATTTTTAAGGATATTGATTGGGAGTGTGAATTACATACGAATTTCAGAGATGTAAATATAGGTTTAAATCCACATTGGTATCAAGCAATGGATTGGTTTTTTAAATTTGTTGATAGGGGGATTATTCTTGAAGATGACTGCGTACCAAATGACTCCTTTTTTTATTATTGTGTTGAACTTCTTGAAAGATATAAAGATAATGAACAAATTATGCATATAAATGGCTCCAATCTTCAATTTGGAAATAAGAGAGGAGATGCTAGTTATTATTTTTCTAAATATACTTGTGTTTGGGGTTGGGCAACATGGAAAAGGGCATGGCAAAAATATGATAATTTACTAAAATCTTACCCTTCATTTAAAAATACTAATGTCATTGATTCTCTTTTTAAGAATAGTATAAAAGAAAAAAAATATTGGATGAAATATTTTACTGGTTTATATTCTGGTGTTTATAATGATTCAGCTACGAAGTGGCAATATGCAATATGGTCCAATAAGGGTTTTTGTATTAGTCCAAATGTTAATATGATATCCAATATTGGTCATGGGTTATCAGCTGGCAATACCTTTTTTAAAGAAAAAAGTATGGGGCAAGAGACCATTGAAATGAAGCAAATTATACATCCAGTTTCTCAAGAAGTTAATGATTTAGCCGATATATTTTTATTCAAGCATATGTACTATAGGAATTTTTTTCAAAAAGTTTTTTATGTAACTATTAAAAAGGTAATAAAACTATTTAGATAGTTTTTGGATTTTTTCTTTAATTTTTTTGGGTATAATTTTTGAAATAATTTTCTTCATTTTTAATTTTGTAGTATTTTTTAATATTAATAGATTATTACGCATTAAATTTTTATCAGAACTCTTATAAATTGAATCAATCCGTTTACCTTTTTCATCTGGTAAGGGAACATTTCTATATTTACTACCTAATGCTGGTGCAGAAATATTTTTTTTATTTTTTTTATTCCATGGGTTTAGCTGGCTGAATAGTTGTTCATATAGATCTCTATCCTTATCTATTATTTCACCTATCTCGCAGGCTTCTCTGTATAATCTGTAGCTATATTTGTGTACAAGCAGGGTCATAATAGCCTGCTCTGTTCTATGCTCAACAAAGCCATCCAGTTCTGAACCGATTGTACTTTTGTCAAAAGTTGTGGCTTTAGGATTAACACAATATGTTAGCCATTCCATAAGGAGTTGGTATGGTTTCCATTCTCCCTTTTTAAACAATATAAATCTAGCTACCCCCGCTTGAGTGTCATAATATTTTGGATCGTCCTGCCCCATAACTATAAAACAATCACGTTTACACCACTTCCTGCTTGTTTCTCCAGTAACCTCAAAAAACATGGCACCTTCTTTATTGCAGATATCATATAGGATCGAAAAGTCTCTGACAGGGTATGTGTCTGCATCGGTAAACATTACAATGTCCCCATCATTAACACGAGAAAGAGCATCCAAAATTATGAGCGGTTTCCATGCGTACCAACCAAAACCTCTTTTGTGCGGATGCTCCCATAGCCATTTATTATGCTTGTAGAAGTCATGATGTGTTAGCCAGACATCGTCATACACCCATACTTCATCTGCTCCGAGTCTGGGAGCATCTTCAACAATCTTTTTTGTAATTTCATCGTATACGGCACCGCTGAATGTTATGTAAATTTTTTTCATTTCATTTTTTATTTTATTGAATATGGATATTATATATAAAAAAGGGGAGGCTGTCCTCCCCCAAAGCTAAATTGGGCTGATACGTCTTAGTCGATACGCATTATCAGTATAGCTTGCTTTGTCTCTATAGTTGTCCCATTTTGCGGTGATTAGTCGCCCAGTGATTCCAACACTTTCAGGCGAGAGAAGGAAATCAACCAACTTGAGAACTCTCGGCAGAGCGTCAGGATCTGGATTGTCCCGAAGTCTCACCGCGTCTCCGTAGTCCTTTTCCCCAGCTACCTCAGGACCAGCCGAGAGGACTTCTCTAGTCATCTGCGTGAATATCGCTCCAGGTGCAATTGCATTGATCTGCATTCCTGGTTCTTCATCGGCCAGCACTTCAACGAGGCGTACGAGTCCACATTTCGCCGCCGCATAAGCCGAAAACCTTGGACGGGAGCTTGTGGATCCACCGCCGGATATGGCAATTATTTTCCCGCCATGACTCGAATTCCTCAGAAGTTCGTAGAATGCTCGGAAAGCATGGAAGAACCCCTTAAGGTTGACATCTACCGTTTTATCCCATTCATCCACGTTTACGTTTGATGCGCGTCCGATTGGACCCTGGGTGCCAGCCGTAAAAATCATGGCGTCTGCGTACTTCCAACTAGGACGAATTAATGAGAGACCGCTCAAGCAAAACTTCATGTTCAAGAAGGAAGATACATCCGAGGCAAGTGAATCAGCTCCAGACGCAGATCGAGAAATTCGCAAAACATCATGGCCTTGAGCTTGAAGTTTGTTAGCTAGGTATTCACCAATTCCGGTTCTAGCACCTACGGCAAGAATTCTCATGATATTCCTTTCAATATGATGTGCAAGTTGTTTCAAGCTAAGTTAATCACTGTTGCAGTTAAAAGTCAAAGGAATTTGGTTCCCTAAAGTTCTAACTCTGTAAAACTATCCCTTTTTAGGGATTTGGTTTCTTAGTTTTCTAAATTTTCCAGTAATTTTCTCATATAGTCTAAAATAAACTATAATCATCCATTCAGGCGGTAAAAAACTTTTTTTAATTATATTTGTATTAATAAATACTGCATCACCCGCTATCTTACCCATAGTTGAAAATGTGTATAATCTAAAACCGTTTTTATTTAAATATTTTTTGACATCTTTAAAAAGAGGTTGATCCTTGTATTCAAAAAAGAATTCAACCTCAGTATTTATGACTTTTATATTTTTAATAAAATCTCCAGCACCTTTTAGTGCATTTAATTCGGATCCTTGCATATCCATCCAAAGCAAATCTATCTGATTAATATTATTATCAACACAAACCCTTTTTATTGTAGTTGCTTGCACAACAATTTGTTCCTGATTGTATTTGCCAATGTCCTTGTTTGCTTCAAAAATAGAGGATGCTCCATGATTTATGTTTCCATCACTGGTACCATTTCCAACAGTTTTAAAAAATTTTATAGAGCCCTCTTTCTCAGTTACAGCTTTTTCAGTTAATGTTATATTTTTTTTATCCCTGATTTTATTTTTGCAAATGGGGAGTGTGGTCGGATTACACTCAAAAGCATAAACATGTGCTGTGGGGAATATATTGGAGAACGCTATTGTGTCGGAACAGTCATTTGCCCCCATTTCGAATATGATTTTAGGCTCTTCCTTGAGTAGTTTTCTTGTTGTGGTTACGACCTTATCTAAATGCACTTGGTAATTTTTCATTTTTTATTTAATATATTTAATAATTTTCTTCAGTATTTTACTGTAAAGTGGTAACCTTATTTTGTTATATTTATACAATTGAATCTTATTTTTATTAATAAAATTCCCGTATTCATTCATTGTCATTTTTTTATTGTGAAGAACACTATAAACATAGCGCATGGCATCAAAATCTAAATTGTTATATTTGTCGATGCTCGAGGCCATTAAGTAGTTCAACGCTTGTATGAAATTACCTTTTTGATATTCAAGCTCAGGGTTAGTTTTTATCCAATCACTTTTGTTTTTTGAAAAGAAGTCGACTGGATCCTTTTTGTATTCATTTTGTAAGTCAACCAAAATATTTTGTTGTAAAGTGTTTTTTGTAAAGATGTCATAATTGAGGATTATTTTTTGTATTCTCTCAGAAAAAACATTTATATATTCTGCAGAGATTAAGTAGTGACCGATAGAAAATTCTCCAGAATTATATGCTCTTTCAAAATACGATTCTTTGTCAGCAAATTGTCTTTGGTACAAAAATGTTTCAGGACATGGATACACGGTCAAATTGTTTGCTAGAAACTTAAAACCAAATCCTTGAGTATCAAAACTATGATCAGTAGGGTATCCACCAGTTTTGTCAAAGGCTTTTTTCGTGTACATAAAGTTACCGCCGACCCAGGCCTTTCCTGAAAATAAATAGTCAAGTGATATTGGTTGGTCCGGCGACAAAGCAAAATCGATTTTTTTGTTTTTTTGTTTGGATTTTGAAAATGAATACGCACCAAAAAACGCGATGCCATCAGATTTCTTTTCCAAAAGACATTTAAGCATTTTTTGTAGAGTGTTTTCTTCTAGAATATCATCACTATCTAGACAAAATATTAAATCAAAAGAAGAGTTTTTGACTGCAATATTTCTAGTAGCTCCACCGCCCATATTTTCGTTGTGATAAAAGCATTTCACATTCTCATATTTTTTTGAAATTTTGCATATGACATCTTTGGTATTGTCGGTTGATTTGTCATCAACTAATATAATTTCAAAGAAGCTCTTGTCCAATCCTTGCAAATAGCATGAATTCACAGCTTCTTCCAGCGTGTTCTCACAATTATAGCAAGGAATTATTATTGAAAGCTTTTGATTCATTTTATTTTTTTGAAAGCGAGATCCTGTGTAATTGTTGAAAAGGGATTTCGAGAGTTTTTCACTTCATTTCTATGAACTATATATTCTATGAATTTAAATAATAATTTTGCAAATAAGATCACAACAGGCCGTATAATCTTATATATAATGTTTTTACTCCATCTTTTGTCTCTGCGTGCAATGCCCTTAACAACGTTTTTCAATTCTCTCCTTAAATGACTTTCCTCATAAAAATGAAAGATTAATTCATACCCATTTTTTTTCATTAGTGATACTATTTCTTGGCTTGTATAGTGTTTAATGTGACCGTAAGTTTTTTTTGTAAAATATAGCTCAGATTCTGTGGCTGGACCACAAAATATTGGATTAGGTGTCATCATATAAACAACACCCGTTTCGGTCTGTAGTGCAGAAACTTTTTTAACAAAATTTTCAATATCACGAATATGCTCAAAAATATCTGCTAAAAGGATAAAATCAAACTTTTCTTCTTTTGCAGTATAGTTTTCAATAAAATCATTAAATACGGTAATTTTTTTGTAGACAGGCGGTATTTTTTCGTGAGCGTCATCTATTTCGACAATAGTACCTTTTTCAAAGATTTGAGATAGGGCGATGGCATTATATCCATTACCGGCCCCAATATCCATAAAATTCCCCCTAATATCGCAAAGATTTGTTGCGATGTTGATCCTACTCAGAGTAATTTTACAGGTAACATCTGGTAGTGGATAATTCGCACAGGAGTGTTTAAGATAATACTTATAGAGGTCAAGACTTGGGTACATTTTCATATTTTTCTAGCATATCATAACGATTATTTAATGTATATAGAAATTATTTCATATTTAATCTGACTCTATTTTGATCTTCTTTGATCATATTAATCCAAAAATCCATATGTAATGGATCCCAATTTGCATTTTTTGTTAAAAATTCATATTTTTGTGCAAATTTTTCTTCTGTATAACCATTTAATTCCTCCCAGTCATTAACTATCCATATTGGTAAACCAATTTTTTCAAAATATTTCATAGAGACAAAATTTTTTACAATCGGAATTGTTTTCATATACAGTGCATCCCAAGTTCTACAGCTTTCTATTGCATTTCCTGGTGGTGATACGACAAATTTGTATTTGCAAAGAGTCTTTAAGTGATATCTTTGTGAAAGCATCTGTGGCACTGTGTCCATACAAGGATGCTCACTAAAATATTTTTTTGCTGGAATTCTTTCTATTGGATTTGTACTAACATTAAAATAAAAGAAAACTCTATTTTTCTTGATTGGTGGATGTTTCTTAATAGATTTCACAAAATAACCATACATTTGTGGTATACCATTTACGTAAAAATAAATATTTTCTATACCAATTGGTATTGGAATTATTTTTTCATGTTCGTAAATCACATCTTGTGCGTAAAATTTAATTATTTTGTCATCAAGTAGGTTTGCAATTGATTTGTCGATTGGTGAATCACCATTATGCTCGATCAATATGTATCGGTTTTTAATTTTTGGATGAATATTTTCAAGAAAATATTTTGTTTTTGGATTCCCCACAAAAACAATATCACCAGTTTTAACTATATTTGGTTCAAAGGTATCTGTTTCGTCATATATATGATCGGCTAATTTTCTAAATGAATCTCCCGTAACGTATGGATAACTACCACGTCTTGGATTTTTACTGATTCTATCCTTTGTTTTAAAAATAATACGAACTAATTTCCAAAAGTATTTGTCAACATTTTTAAATACAATATTTGGCATATTTATTTGCATAGTTTCTAAATTATATCATACGAGCTTGAATTATATTTTGTCATAATATAGTATGTAGTTTATTATGAAAGTAATTCCTAAGGTTTTATTAATCGGAGCGGGTAAGTTTGGTGTAAATCATATTAGAATTCTAAAGAAGTTAGAAGATGAAAAGAAAATAAAATTTGTTGGAGTAGTTATAAGAAATAAAGAAAATAGAGAGAAAATACTTAAGGAATACAAAGTGAATGTTTATTTAGAGTTAAATACAGCTTTATTAAAGTCAGTTGATGCTGTTGATATTGTTACGCCACCAGAAACACATTTTGATATCGTTAAAAAATGCCTCCTCCATTGTGATGTTTTTGTTGAAAAACCAGTTACTGTTAAAGTTTTTGAAGCTGAAAAATTGGGGGAAATTGCTAAAAAGTATAAACGAATATTAATTGTTGGACACATATTTAGGTACCATGAAATATCAAAAAAACTAAGAAGTATTTTACAAAATAAAGAAATGCCCAGAAAAATATCTGGTTCATTTATAAACCCTATTTTATCAGATCAAGGAAGGGAACCTACAGTTGAGTTGTTACATTTATTTGATGTTGTTGATTTTATATGGCAAAAGCGTCCTCAGAATATATCCTCAAGATCAGAAAAAAGATTATCAATCGTAGATATACGTTATGCATTTAGTAATGACGCTAGATTTGTCTTGGGCTGGGATGGTGATGAGAAAATAAGACAAATAAGTTTCAAGTATAAAAATAAAATTATTGAGGCTGATTTTATCAAAAATATTATAGAAATAAAAAATAATAACAGATTGATTGTTAAAAGATACTATTTTAAAAATATAAAAGAGCCGCTCTATCTAGAATTATTTGATTTTATCAAAAATATTAGTCGAAATAAATCAAATATCAAGATGGCGACGAGAGTTCTTTCAATAGCAGTAAAATCTATACCTAAAAATATAAGAGTTCCTAAGGTTGCCATTATTGGAGGGGGAATATTTGGTATCAGTGTTGCTCATGAACTTGGGACATTTTGTGATGTTACACTTCTTGAAAAGAATGGTGAGTTAATGCAAGAAGGTACTATGATAAATCAATTTCGACATCATTACGGGTATCATTATCCTAGAAGCGATGAGACTGTGATAGATGTACAACGTTCCAGGGTCGATTTTGAGGAGATATTTAAAGATGCATTGTATGTCGATTCACCTACATACTATGCTTTGGCGAAGCATAATTCAAAAGTAAATGTCTCTGATTTTATTAAATTTTGCGATAAACATAAATTACCATATTACGAAGAATATCCACATGACGATTTTCTTTTAAGGGACGAAGTAGATCTATGTATTAGAGTTCCAGAGCCTAGCTATCATCACAAGATTCTTAAAAAAATTGCGGAATCAAAAATAAATTCATCACATAATATAAAACTGTATACAAACACCGTTGTTGATAATTGTACTCTAGAAGAAGATAACACTAAAAATATTTCTTATATTAAAAATGGTAAATTAAAAAAAGAAAAATTTGATTTTATAGTAAATGCAACATATGCAAATATAAATAGATTTGTAAACTGGCTTAGCTTCGAACAATGTCCTATTAGAGTTGACCTTGCAGAAGTGCTTATAGTTAAACTTTCTACAGAGCCAGTGTCCATAACGGTGATAGATGGGCCATTTGCTACACTTATGCCTACTGGTAATAAAAATGAATTTACACTTTATCATGTGAAAGAATCTATCATTGATAGATACGTTCCTACTGATGGTTTGGTTAAAAAAGTTAAAAAGTATAAAACAAATAGAGATGCAATAATGCGAGAAAGTTTAAAATTTTTTCCGATTTTAAAAGATGCTATATTTATTGAATCTAGAATAGTGCATCGTGGCGTACAGGCTTATCACGAACATGACGATGCTCGAGTTGCAGATCTTATAGATCATGGATTTGGCTGTTGGTCTATCCTAAGTGGGAAAATATTAAGTAGTGTAACCACAGCAAAAAAGCTTGCGTCGGCAATTCGTAATTCTATATCTTCTTAGCTACTAGGAAGCACCTTCCATCATTTTCTTTTTTTAATAATTCAGTACCATACCCGACTTTGATAAAAAAGTTCATTACCCAATACATATTTGGTATTGAATGTACCTCAACAAGTATAGTAGGAGAATATTTTGTTATGGTTTCTACTGCACCTTCCAAGACTAGATTTTCTCCACCTTCTACGTCTATTTTAATAATATCAGGTTTTATAACCTCATTGCTTTGATCATTCAAACCATCAAGTTTTACCTTTTTTACTTGTGTTCTACTGAAACCACCAGTTGCTTCATAACTTTCCTTCATAGATATAGTATCGGCACTTTCTAAAAAACTTCCGCTACTCATTCCTTCTTCCACCTTATCGCTAAAAACAAAATCCTCAAAACCATTTTTTATTGAAACAGCAACTTCGTGAAGTTCTATTCTTTTTGACAATTCTTCATTATTTTTTAAATTTTCTTTTATATATTTAATGTTATAAGGATTGGGTTCAAAAGTTAATACTTTGCCATCTATTCCAACTAATTCTGCAAAGCAAAGGGAATGGTAGCCAACATGAGCACCTATATCTAAAATAGTTTTTCCTTTCAAATTAATTTTTTTTAGAAAATCAAAAAAGAAGATATCGTAGGTTCCATTTATCATTTCTTTATGCCAACTCATATTTCCATTAAAAAATAGAGTTCTATTTTTTAATATTCCATTATTAACCTTACATATTTTTGGTTTTATTGATGTGGTTTTATTAATTAATTTTTTTGCAATACTATAAATAAATGTCTTTCTGAATAATTTAAATAATATTGGTGGAGTAATTTTTTCAACAAATCCAAATATCTCTTGTCTATATATGATCATATTATTTCGTAATTAGTTTTTTTGTAAATATTTTTATTGATTCAATATCTTCTCTTTCAAATAAATTAAATGCCCAATACAAGCCTAAATACATTAACATTGTTAGGCCTCCAATCACAAGTACCATCAATAGATTTGTAATTAGATACACAAGTAAGGATTTTGCAAGTACATAGACAATTATTGATATAAAAATATTTCCCAATATTATTTTTCTGTAGTATTTCTTTCTTTGGGAAAGAAATAGATAGTGTTTTTCTGTAAAATAAAACATATATGCAACTGGCAATAGAGATAGAAGATATGCCCATGCAGCACCAGTTATACCAGCTATAGGCAATAAGATAATTAGTAGTGCCGTGTTGGTAACTGCCATAAATATAGATATAGAAGTAAGGAATTTTAATTTCCCTAGTCCCAATAGGAAGCTAGATAATGGTCCTGATAATGCAAGTATGAAATTTGTCAAAGCGAGTATTATAAGAATAATTGTAGTTTTTTCTGCAAAATCAGGAGATATCCAATATTGCATTATTTGATATGCGTACGCGATTGTTGTTATTGTAATTGCCGTAGCTATGACAGTGATAAGCCTGAAAGATCTAATATATAGTGTTCTAATTTTTTCTATTTCACCTAGTCCGTTTAAGCTGGATGTCATTGGGAAAAGTATCCCAGACAAACTATTTGAGATTCCGGGAATACGCGTTGTTATATTTCCTGGAAGACTATAATAGGTGAGACTCGATGGACCGAGAAAGAATGGCATTATCAATCTATCAAGATAGGTAAGTGAAGTGGTTGCAATATTATTGATAAAGGTTGTAAGGCCAAATTTATAGCACTTTTTTGCCTCACTAAAATCCCATGAAAAAACCTTTGGTATTTCAGGCAAAATTTTTCTCGCTAGATTTCTTTGAACAAAGAACGATACAAAAGAAATTATAAATTGAATGATAAATATTTCATTTATCGAGTAGTTAAATATTACAAGGATCAATATTGATAATTGCTGGATTGTTAAAAGAACCATTCCAATTTTTGAACCAATATCGAATCTCTGGAGTGCTGTAAAAGTTATTGAATATACAGAGGAGAAAACTGTAAACGTAAAAGTTAGTCCAGCAAACAATATTCCAATTTGATATTTTGAGTACCCATTTATAATTGTTGAGTGTGAGAATGATGGGATCAACGCACCGATTATGAATACTATAAGGCCAACAACCGCTATCCCAGAAAATATTGTAAGAGCAGTGCCAAGTAGTTTTTTTATCTTCTCAGTATCGTTTTGCGCGTGGTATTCCGCAAGATATTTGCTGACTGCTGCTGATATCCCTAAATCGAGCAAGCCCAGCAGGCTAATGACAGTATTAAAGAATGTATAAATTCCATAATCCTTTATTCCAAGCGAGGTTACGACGATTGGTGTTATAAGTATAGAAAACAAGATAGGCCAACCATAACTGAGAATACTCCATGCACTGTTTGTTAGAGCTCTGTGGGAGTTATATTCCATAATATAAAGGCTATTTTACCACAACCCAAGATATGTTACACTTCTTGCCATGAACAACACAATAATCAACACAATATTGAAGTATTCCATTATTATCGGTTTGGCATTAGTCGCTTTCGTTCCATTATATGTTGAAAACTCTTTTTTCTTCCCATTTATCACTGGTAAAGCATTCGCTTTTAGAATTATTGTAGAAATTGTGTTTGTATTGTGGGTAATTCTTGTTTTGAGAGAGAAAGGAACAGAAGTTGTCAGTACTGGAAGGGGTGTGGCGCCACGCTTGAACTGTATAACAACAGCAATTACAGCTCTTACTATCATTGCGCTGATTGCTGATCTTTTCGGATTAAATCCACTTCGAAGTATTTGGTCAAATTTCGAAAGAATGGAAGGCTGGGTAACTATTGTTCACCTTTGGGCATATTTCATAGTGATGTCTAGTGTTTTCGGACAGGCAAACGTTGCCGGCAGTGAAGGACGAAGAAACTGGCATAGATTTTTGAATATATCGCTACTAGCTGGAACAATTACAGCTTTCTACGGACTGTTCCAATTCTTCGGTTTAGCAGAAGTTCATCAAAGTGGAGCTCGCGTTGATGCTTCACTCGGAAACTCAGCCTACATGGCGGTTTATATGATTTTTAACGCATTTATCGCGGGATATATGGCCTTTGTAGCCTATGGATGGAAACAGTTGAAGAAAGAGGGGGCTGTGGCGATGATCGCGATATATACGGTTGTTTTTGCTCTTTCATCCTTCATTCTTTTCCAAACAGCAACAAGAGGTTCAATCCTTGGTTGGATTGCAGGAATACTAGTCGCTTGCGCATTTTATGCAATCTTTGGTCGTTCACAGAAAGAAGGTGAAGTTGAAAAGGGACAGTCAAGCACATCAAGAATGATTGCTGGAGGAGTTATTGTTTTGTTCATAGTTGTAGGTGCATTGTTCTATTACAACAGAGATGCAAAATGGATACAGAACAATCTAGTATTAGGACGTCTTGCTTCTATTTCACTCAATGATACAAAGACTCAAGCAAGAGGATATATTTGGCCTATGGCTATCAAGGATACGTTTGGTAGTGCAAAGACAGCTATAATCGGTGTCGGTCAAGAAAATTTCAATTACATTTTCAACAAAAATTATAATCCTTTAATGTACGGACATGAGCAATGGTTCGACCGTGCTCACAGTGTTTTTATCGATTGGTTGGTTGCTAGTGGGTTGCTCGGTTTGATTGTTTATCTTGCGTTATATATCGTTTCTCTCGTCTATATCTGGAAAAGTGATTTAACTATTGGTCAAAAGTCTATGTTTATCGCAATGATTGTTGGTTATGGAATACATAATGTTTTTGTGTTTGATAATCAAACTAGTTACGTAATGTTCTTTACTATCTTGGCCTTCGTTCATTCATTGGCTCCGAGCAAGACTTTCTCTTGGTTGGGACATTCAACAGAGAGGAAAACTGAAGATGCAATTGTAATTCGTGATTATGTATTCGTTCCAATAATTGTTATTGCCTTTATCACAGGATTTTACTTTATAAATGTTAGAAATATTCAAGCAAATACACGTCTCATTACCGCATTGCGTTCTTGCCAAAGTGGTAGCAATTTGTCCGTGGCGGCTTTTGAAAATGCATTGAGTTTAAATCAGACAACTGCCAATCAGGAAATTCGTGAACAGTTGGTATCATGTACCGGTAATGTTTTGAGTAGTGATCAGGTCCCTGTTGCTTTGAAAAATGATTTCTATAATTTAGCAAAGAAAGAAATTGAAAAGCAAATAGCTGAAGCTCCAGGTGATGCTCGTATATATGTATTGGGAGGTTCGCTATTTAATTCTTTTGGTGATTACAAGACAGCGCTACCTTTACTCGAAAAGGCACATGAACTTACACCTAGAAAGCAATCAGTAGATTTTGATCTAGCATCAAACTATATGAATACTGGAAGGGCACAAGACGCTGTAGATATTACAAAGGAGGCATATGAGTCGGCTCCAACTTATGAAATTTCTAGAATTGCTTATGCTATTGCGCTAATAAATGCAGGTCAGGAAAAGAAGGCGCATGAAATATTCGGAGATGATCCTACAATCTTTACTGATCAAAGAGTGATAGGTGTTTATGCTAAACAGAAAAATTATACTAAGGTTATAGAGATCTATAAGCAACTTGTTGCGAAGAATCCAGAAGATCCACAAACACGTTTCTATCTTGCGGCAGCATATCTAGCAAGCAAACAAAACTGGTTAGCCTTGAAGGAACTAAGACAGATTGTAGAAAAATTCCCACAAACAAAGTCTCAAATAGATCCTATAATCAAAGATGTTGAGGCAGGGAAGAATCCATTGGAGGCAGTGAAGTAGTTTGATAGGCGATAGCAGCGACACTCTTCGTTGAATGCTAAGCAGTATCCCTAATAGACGCAATTGGTATTAGAGTAAGTAGACATAAGGCGCCAAGTACAACGAATAAATAAGTATTGGTTGTAAATAGCAATGCGGTGGTTGTTAGAAGAGGTGCGATGAGATAGGAAAGTGGACGGGTTACTCGAAAGACTCCTAAGATCTCGGAGTCTTTCTTGTCTACTTTTTTAAAGAAATATGTCTCTATCATAATCTCAGCAGCAGCAGCTCCTATGCGGGTTACGAATAGAATTATGGCCCAAATAGCTAGGTTTTTGTCAGGGATGAAGCTCAACATTATTGTGGCTATGCCCATAATTATGTATCCGATTGCCATGATTTCTTTTTCTCCAAGCTTGCTGTCCGCCAATTTCCCGAGCGGTGTTTCTACAAGAACAAAAGGAATAAGCATTATAGTAAAGATTATTCCAATCTCACTCCAACTAAAACCAATAACTTTATTTAAATAAATTGGAGTATATATGGTCATCCATGCGTAGAAAACCTGCAAAACAGTATTTACCACCATCAATTTTGCGATATCACGATTCTCGAATAGGGCACTTAAGGTTTTTGTTAGGGTGATTTTTGGATATTGTGGATCGGTGAACTTTGAGAAATTTTTGTAGATTATGTAAACAAGAGGAAAGAGTAATGCAAAAGCTGCAATGTAAATGCCTCTATAATTACTCCCTGTGATAAGTATTCCGCCAATAAGTGGTCCAAGTATCCATGCGCTGTTGGTAACGGTCATATAATGACCTCTAATTGTCCCTGTGTGTTCATTGTCAGTATTTTCTTCGAGGAAAACGTCAAAAGTAAATCCTATGAGATTAACGATTGAGAGTGCGAGTATAAACAAACCTATAATTACATTTGATGAAGTGAAATTCACTATTCCGTAGAAAACAAACATCTGCAGGATAATTAATCCAATAGCCGTTTTAAAATTTCCGAACTTCCTCAAAATATTGTGCATTGATAAAAGCCCAATGATAGTGATCACCGCTTGTATTGAATATATGAGACTTAAATTATTCTCAGAGGTTAGGGTTGATAAGAAACTCGAGTTGAAGTAAGTTGGTAGAGCAATGTGTAGCGCAAGAAAAAAACTCATTACACTTATTGTATAAAGTGCAGTAGATCTATTTATACTAGGTTGATGTCGCATGCCGAATATTATAGCACACGAAAATATTGCATTTAAATTTTAGGGGTATAAAATATGCTCATGGATAAGGAGAAATATATTACAAAAAAATACTTTGATGAGCATACAAGACAATTTGCTACGAAAAAAGATATTGAAGCTTATAAAGACTCATCAGATAAGCATCTAGAATTATTACTTGCTGACTCAAAGCGTCATGTGGATAACCTTAGGTTTGAAGCCAAGAGAGAGCTAGAGAAGGCAATGATTGATTCTAAACAACATGCAAAAGATTTAAAGACTTATTTTTCAGATAGCCTAATGGGTATAGGCGAATATGTTAAATCTGTTGACGAAAAAGTTGAAGGATTGGGTGAAAAATTTGTGATTCTTGATGAAAAGGTTGATAAGTTGGGAGTTGATATGACTTCTGTAAAAGATGATATTTCATTAATTAAAAATGTATTAGAAGAAAAGGCAAGCAAAAAAGAGGTTGCCGATTTGAAGAATAGGGT
>CAYXWP010000019.1:0-14872 GCA_964468845.1 uncultured Candidatus Saccharibacteria bacterium
ATTTGCCCCCTTATTTTTCAAATATTGTACTGCTGCTTGTAAATTCTCGGTACCGTCTTTTTGAATAAAGTTTGTTGTCAGCACTCTAGCCTCATCTTGTGTTTCCACTACCCTACCCAACAAATCAACAGCCAAAACCGCATATCCCTCCTTTGCCAATTGCTCCGCCGTTGCCTTGATCTCTGGGCGTAACCCTCGATTCTCATGTATCATCACAACCCCAGGATAATTCCCCTCCGCCCTAGACCTGACAAAATATCCTTTTGCTTCCTTATAATATTGAACATTATCTTCGATAATAATCTCTGTAGAATTTTCATTGTCCAACATTTCTTCATTTGTAATTTTCCCACTAGCCTGCCCATCTCTTTTTACAGAGCTTCCTTTCCACAGTACTGTTATAGCAGCAATTAGGACAATTATTGAAATAATGATTACTATTTGTTTTCTCATGGTTTCCTTTGCCATAATACGTTCCACCATAAACTAATATTTCAAAATTTTTGATATACTTAGAATATGAGAACAATTAAAAAAATCTTAAAGGCGTTATTCTATTTTTTTATTATAATAATCACACTCGTCCTTTTGGTTCTCTTAATTACAAAATTCTCAACAAAAGCGTCGAACGATAGGAACTGGAATAATGATCAGGAGATTCTCTCGTATGCTGAAATAAATAATAATCTTGTTTCAGTACACAATATTAGAAATTTTTCATATAATTCTACCACCGAATATATTAAAGACTATTATGACAAGACATTTGACTTAAACAAGTTGAAAAAAGTTTGGTATATTGTCGAACCATTCTCTGGTATACCTGGGTCTGCTCACACCTTCCTAAGTTTTGAATTTGAAAATAATGAATTTATCTCAATTTCAGTGGAGATTCGTAAAGAAATAGGTGAATCATATAGTCCGATAAAGGGTTTACTGAACAAGTACGAACTTATGTATGTAATTGCAGATGAGAGAGATGTAATTAAACTCCGATCAAATTACAGAAAGGATCTTGTTTATGTTTACCCTATAAAGGCAACAGTGGAAAAATCTCGAGGGTTATTTCTCGATATGGTGGGCAGAGCAAATTCTCTGAAAGAAAATCCAGAATTCTATAACACTATTACAAATACATGCACAACAAATATTGTTAAACATGTAAATAAAATTACTCCCAGTAGAGTTCCATTTTTAAATATAAAAATATTGTTACCAGCAAATTCTGATCAACTTGCTTACAAACTTGGCTTAATAGACACTGAGCTTTCATTTGAAGAGGCTCGCAAAAGATTTTATATAAATGATCGTGCGATTAAATACGCAACTAGTTCAGATTTTTCTGTGAAAATAAGAGATTAGATAGGGGAAGTAAATAAAAAGGGTGCCGCCAGCTTGGCGACACCCGTGATTCAAATGATTCAAAACAATAAGGTGGCAGCACCGTAATAACTTGCCGCAACCTACGCCCCCATACCGTCTTCGAAAGAACCAGCGGCACCAGGGAAACACAAACTATCGCTAACGAAGGCGATGCCGTTGGCGCTGGTGTAATCACCATCCTTGTGTGCGCTCTCAGCTTCGACGACCAGAGGAGCGGTATTGGTCTTCATGACCTTGGTGTAGCGAGCGGGATAGCCGATGGTGATGAGCAGTTCCGCATAGCGCTGCATGTTGATCTCACCGGACGGGAGATCGACGAACTGCATGGCGCGCTGCGGCCATGCTGACTCCATTTTCCGGAGCGGCATGCCTGGCCGAATGACGAAGTTCTTGATATGCGCCGCATACACACGTGAGGCGACCTTGAGGAAGCGCGTCTCCCAGCTTTCGCCTTCCCAGCAATGCGAAGGATCAGCATTCACCGCAAGGCACTTGTCGCCGTCACAGATGTCCACCAAAATGTTGAAATCATCGGAACACATGGCGGCGGTACCTGGATGGATTTCGTGGGCGAGAAAAATGCCGAGCTTGTTGGCGTGCGCGCGAATCTTCGCAGTCTTCTTGACGAAGCGCTCTTTGCCTTCCTTGATCAGGTCGAAACCAGGGCCGGCCCAGAATCCCCAGGGGTAACCAGAGGCGACTTCCCAACCGAAGGCAACGCCCCAGAAGGTTGGAAGAATCCGCACGTCGAGTTCCGCCGCGAGGTCCATGAGCTTGAGCAAGTAGGTCTCTGCCCACTTCTCAATTTCCGCTGGGCTTTTCTTGGCAACATCGGCCGGAATGAACGGACGAATGCTCGGGCTGCCAGTCCACGCCGTAGTATGAACCCACAGCGGGCAATGACAAGAGATGCCGTCGATCAACATCCCACGCGAATCAAAGGCCTCCTTGATTTCCTTGGCGCTCTTAAAACCCTTTTCCGCCTGCAACATGAAATTGCTCGGCTGAGCACCGGAGGCACCGGATGCACTGGCGAAGTCGAGGAATTCTGCGAGAGATTTCGCGCCGTGTTGAGCGCCTTCGAGACTGGAGTGATAAACTGAACGAGGAGCGACTGGAGTTTTTGCTTTATTTCCCATAACCGTAATGCTGATTTTTCTACAGGTTTTTGTCGAAAGTTTCGAGCGTATTTGCCCAAAACCGTACTACTTACTACAAAAAGACCCTAACACAAAACCAGTGTGCTAGTCAAATTTATTTAGAAATTAATTCTTGTTGCGGAGGCCGGAATTGCACCGACAATTTTCAGGTTATGAGCCTGACGGGTTACTGTTACCCTACCCCGCTATGTGACACTATATTACCACAACAAATAAAAAAGGCAATGGTTGCATTTTCTGGTTTTCTATTAAAAGTCAAAAAACTCTCTAAATACAACCTGGTATAGATTTATAATTCGACGAGCCTCAAATTTCGTCAGAGGATGTCCCGAGCCTTCATGCGCAATGAGATTTCGAATTTTATGTGCCTCCCATGCCTGATCGAGAGTTTTGAAATCATTCTTCACTGCCCTTCTCAATTGTTCTCCAATACCTTCTCCTTGATAGCCTAACTTTGTCAAAATTTCACCCAGCATAATATCTGCTTCAAGTATTGCTTGTCTCCAATCACTTTCATTATCTGATTCAATAAGAGTAGCCACCTTTACCCATTTTTTAGAAAGCTGATGATCAGCCTTAACAACAGTCTCATAACCAACCTCTATACTTGGATATAATTCCAAATCTTCTTTTCTACGAATATATTTCAGTCTTTCAACGCAGACGATAATACCGATCAGAAGCATGACTGATACAACGATAGATAGCCCAACAAGATAACCGATGATCACTCGCCCACCAGACAATGCCCCAGACCAAATCTCAGGAGAATGTGAAATAAAAAAATCAATAATCCCACCAAAAAAACCTGAAGTGTCGAGTCCTGGAGTAGATACAATTTCAATTGTTTTTTCTTCCATATTTATTTATATTTCTAAAAACTTCAAAAACTATTCTCCCAAAAATTCCTTACCAACTTTAAACAATAACTCCTCCTCTCCATGTCTTGCAGTCATCTGTAGTCCAAGTGGCAATTCCTTGTCCTCAACTTTTGAAAAACCTGAAGGAATAGAAATTGCTGGCATTCCAGTAAGATTCGCTGTAACTGTAAAGATGTCCTCAAGATACATCGCGACTGGGTCTGCCGTCTTTTCTCCAATCTTAAACGCCGGCGCTGGTGCAGTAGGTGTTACTATTATATCAACTTTTTCAAAAGCATTCACGAAGTCCTGTGTGAGAATTCTGCGCACAGCATTTGCTCTATTGTAATATGCATCATAATAGCCAGAAGAAAGAACGTAGGTTCCAAGTAGAATTCTTCTGCGTGCCTCTCTTCCAAATCCTGCTCCTCGAGTTACGAAATAATCATCGATGCCATCCTTTCCATCCTTGTGTAAACCAAATCTTACACTGTCAAAGCGAGAAAGATTTGAGGAAACCTCGGCAGGCATGATCACATAATATACAGATAGTGAATATGAAATATTTGGAAGAGTAATATCCACAATTTCATAACCAAGTTTTTTTAATTTTTCTAATGATTCGTTAAAATTATCTAGCACATCTTTTTTAATTCCATCTCCTGTCAAAAAATGTCTTGGAACACCTACTACAGGTTTTTTAGCAACTTGCTTTACCGTATAGGTTTTTTCAGAAATTGTTGTTCCGTCTTTTATATCCTGCCCCTTAATAACATTGTAAATAATTTCAGCATCTGTAACTGTTTTGCCAAATGGTCCGATTTGATCTAGTGAAGATCCCATAGACATTACTCCGTAACGAGAAACCCTACCATATGTAGGTTTCAGTCCAACAAGTCCACAGAAGCTTGCAGGTTGACGAATAGATCCTCCAGTATCAGAACCGAGTGAAGCAAGTGCTCCATTCATAGCGAGTGCAGCTGCTGAACCACCAGAAGAACCTCCAGCCACGCGAGAAATATCTTTTGGATTTTTTGTCACACCAAAAGCGGAATTTTCTGTTGATCCTCCCATGGCAAATTCGTCCATATTTGTTCTACCAACAAATACAACTCCTTCTTTTTTTAATTTTTCAATCACAGTCGCATCATAGGTCGCATGATAATTTTCCAAAATTTTTGAAGCAGAGCTAGCTATTCGTCCCTTTATTAAAATATTATCTTTTATAGCAAAAGGAATTCCGGTAAGTATTGTTGCCGTTCCATCTTTAAATCTTTTATCCGCCTCTTTGGCTTGCTCAATCACATCTGAATATACTTCTAGATAGGCATTTATCTCCTTGTTATTTTTCGCAGCCTCATCAAGATATGCTTGGGCAAGTTCTACAGCAGAATACTTTCCACTTTTCATTTCATCATGCGCCTTTTTAATTGTTAGATTAGGGAGATCAATCATATTATTTTTCAGTATATTATTCATCAAAATCTTGAGCGATAATTTTTTTCACTGCTACAAATTCACCAACGCGATCTGGAGCCTCATTTAATATTCGCTCTCTGTCTTCGGTGGTGGTTGTGATTGATGCGTCATCTCTGAAAACATTGTGGACCGCACCAGGAATAGGGGTAAAATCCACATCAACAGTTGCCTGCTTGATCTGGTCTATATAAGTCAGAATAGAATCGATTTCCTTTGTTAAATCTTGCTTCTCGCCGTCCTCCAGCTTTATTCTAGCCAAATTTGCTAGGTTTTCTATCTCCTTAACTGTTATCATAAAAATGATTTTATCATAAATAATGTTACTTAACCATTTACGAGTTTATTTTCAAGACTATTTTATTAAGTCCAGAAACTTTGCCTCATCAATAATCTCCACACCTAGTTCCTTTGCCTTATCTAATTTCGAACCAGCATTATCGCCAGCAACTACGTAACTGGTCTTTGACGAAACAGAACTTGAGACATCCCCACCCAATTTTCTGACAATTTCTTGAGCATCAATTCTATCCATTTTCATTGTGCCAGTGAAGACAAAAGTTTTTCCACTTACCTTTGAATTTACATTTCCACCTAGACTTCCGCTGGTATTTCCGCCATTCCCACCAATGTTTTCACTTTGAATTTCAACTTGCTTCAACAAATTTTTAATTAATTTCTTATTATCCACATTCTTAAACCAATCGTAAACCGATTTCGCAACAATTGGTCCAACTCCATATATGGATTCTATCTCTTCATACTTTGCTTGAGCAATCTTTTCTATAGAACCAAAATGTTTTGCAATATCAAACGCCGTCTCCTCACCAACCTGATCTATGGAAAGCGAAGTAAGAAAACGTGCAAGAGTAATTTTTCGTGAGGTTTCAACTGACTCGAGCAAATTGTCCACAGATTTTTCTGCAAAGCGTGGCAGGGAAAGCAAATCACCTTTCTTTAAAGTAAAAATATCATCAAAGGAAGTGATCAAGCCCTGTTCAAGTAGAATATCGATAATTTTTGGCCCAAGTCCATCAATGTTAAAACATTTCTTTGAAACAAAGTAGTAAAACTTTCTTTTTTGCTGATCAAATGAATCTGTTGAAACACATCTCCATGCGACTTGCCCTGGGATTTTCTCAATTCTTCCGTCTCCTCCGCATGCAGGAACATGGGTCGGAAAAACATATGGTTTTGAATTCTTTGAGCGAAGTTCAGTGACCACAGAAACAATATCTGGAATGACATCGCCTGCTTTTTGAAGAATAACAGTGTCACCAATACGAACATCAAGACGTTTTATTTCATCTTCATTATGTAAAGTCGCTCGAGAAACCGTTGATCCAGCAACTGTTACAGGTCGAAGATGTGCTACGGGAGTAACCACTCCAGTACGACCGACTTGCAAAACAATATCTTCAACAACCGTAGTCACTTGTTCTGCAGGGAATTTATACGCTACTCCCCAGCGTGGAGATTTCCCTGTATACCCCAAAGTTTTTTGAATTTTATTTGAATTAACTTTTATAACAATACCGTCCAATTCATAATCCAAACTATGCTTTTTCTTTGTCCATTCATTATAGAAATCTTGCACATCTTTAATTGTCTTGCATACTTTACCGTATGTGTTTGTTTTGAAACCTAGTTCAGACAAAAATTCAATTTCCTCAAATTGTGTCTTAGCAAAACTTTCCCCACCACCATCAATGTCATAAAGAAATGAGTCGAGTTTTCTCGAGGCAGTGATTTTAGGATCGAGCTGACGCAGAGAACCGGCAGCCAAATTTCTCGTGTTTGCATATACTGGCTCTCCCAGCTTTTCTCTTTCCTTATTTATTTTAACCAAAACTTTTTTACTCAACCAAACTTCTCCAACAGCTGTTAAGTCAATATCTTTATTCAGCAACAAGGGAATGCTTTG
Organism: uncultured Candidatus Saccharibacteria bacterium; assembly: GCA_964468845.1. Taxonomy (GTDB): domain Bacteria; phylum Patescibacteriota; class Minisyncoccia; order Phycocordibacterales; family PALSA-1337; genus CAIOGI01. The sequence continues at coordinate 6,804 of CAYXWP010000019.1, forward strand.
TATTGTCTTTATATTATGTGTCACATCTTCACCAACAACACCGTCACCGCGGGTTGCTCCACGAATCAGCTTTCCATTTTCATATGTTAAAACAATTTTTAGACCATCAATTTTTAACTCGCAACAATATTCTAGCTTTTCATCTTGAATACCTTCCTTCTCCATGAAATTTTTAACTTTTTTTTCCCATTTTTCTAATTCTTCAAAATCAAAAACATCATCGAACGACCATTGCTGTGATTGATGTTTAACTTTACTAAATTCCTTCAGTGGCTTACCACCGACTCGCTGAGATGGGCTGTCAGGAGTAATTAGCTCAGGGTGTTCAGATTCAATAGATTCCAACTCTTTCATCAACGAATCATAAGCCTCGTCAGATATCTCTGGCTTATCTAATACATGATATAAGTAGCGGTGTTTCTCAAGTAATTCCTTGAGTTTTTTAAGTCTTTCCTTCATATACTAAGAATAGCATATAGTAAGAAAGTATAAAGTTTAATATGTATATTCTATAGCGCGTTCTACACGGCGAGGACTAGCTTTATTACAATCGGTTCCACCATCCCAACCCAGATTATATCCTCTTGAAACCATAGTGGTTGATGAAACTGGATGCCCAGCAGCATTAACACTATATTTCTTAAAAACAGTGACAACTGCACAGGCACTGTTATTATTTTCCAAACTTAGTTCAAATGAAAACGAATACAGATCGGTGATACTATCAACATCTTTATCGATAGTAATGTCAGGCACCTGATTCATACAACCTGGCGCTGACATAAGGTGTATTCCATCTGTAGCGGTTGCAAAATCAGTCGTGTTATCCTCATGATATTGTGCACATTCAAGTCCAGCGTCCGCAGCGTAGAATGCCGATACAGACTCTCGGGCAGACGAAGAAAGTAGAAACTCTTTTTTACTAATAGTTAAAATGGAAATACCAACAGACAATACCACCGAAGAGACAAGGACAGCGAAAAGCAATGTGTATCCATTATTTTTCCGCATTTTTTTTTGTATATTTCTTTGTATCATCTTATTATGTAAAATAACTGATTCTCCAATTTTACTGAATTTTCAACTGTACCATTAAACCAGTTAACATTAACCACCGCTGTCGCCTCGGTTCCGTTTTCATTAATTATATAATAGCTTCTGCTGAATTGCGTCGTTTTTGCACCTGTAGTTTTGTACCCTGAACCGTCATTGTAAAGTATACATGTCGCTGGACTATTACACGTTTCAGGATTAGTGCCACTAGAAGGTATGGTTGTATCAATTTTACACACATTATTTGCCGCATTACACTTACTACCAGAAACATAGATATTAGCCAGCCAATCACTTGGGGGGATTAAATTATTACTTATCTGATTCATATTATTATCCCTAACATTCTTTATAAACTCCATAGCATCCAAAGCCAGGAATGAGGCAGTGACCTGATCTCTTGCATAAATCGCAGCTAAAAGACCTTTCTGTGCAATGGTTAATGGACCAGCAACAGATATCATGAGAATAGCGACAGCAACCAATGTCTCTACCATGGTAAATCCTCTTTTTTTGTTTGATAAAGTAAATTTATTCATAAATTATTTTGGCAATCTTTGCGAAATTGTGGTTTGTATCGCAAACTCAGACTTGTCTTTTTCCTTAACACCACTTACCCCTTTCAGGTACAAGAAAATTTTAGGTTGGTTGGTATTATCAGTTTTAATAATAGAAGTACTAATAACTATATCTTCAGAAATTAGTGGCATAAACTCAATATCATTGATTGATCCAACACAATCTTTTGCCTCAGCTTTCTCAAGGGTTACTCCTTTAAATCGATACGCATAAACTACATTACATGTCTTACCATTGAATGTTCCAATTCTTGAAGACTCAAAAGCAACAGTCCAATCACCGGAAGATACATCGCATGGATTCATAGCTAGATTATTAATATTTATAGGTCCAATCCCACCGAAACAATGATAAGTTTTCCCCACTCTCATTTCACGAGTCATTGATTCCAGAGCAAAATTTAAGTTGTTAATTGTGGTCTTTAAACTTATAGACTTCCTGTTAGCATCCATAACCTTTATTAATGCCCCAACAGCAACAAGCGCAACAACAGTAAAGATACCGAGTGAGATAATCATTTCTACCAAAGTAAAACCTTTTTTTGTTGATAATTTTCTCATATTAATTTTGTACAGCTATTTGTCCAGTCGAGCGAACTATAATCTTTTTTAGTGTGCCGTCCGAAGCAGCTAAGACAATTTCAGCATAGTTCCCTTTTAATTCTGTTGTGGTATTTTTGCCTACAATTATAGCATTAGGATCTGGTCGCTTAAAGGTAACATCCAGGGTCTCAAAAGACGTACAATTACCAACTCCTGACCCAACACAAACCGAATTTATTTTACTTCTTCTTTTTATATTAGTTAAAGAAATTTTTTTGTCATCAGTTTCATTGGTAAATTTACTATTACTGTCTAGGTCTGCAAAAAAAACAAAATCCTCTGCTCCGGAACGAAAATGAACTCCGTAAGGACTTTGAAAATTACTATTATCCCTAGTCGTACTTTTAACATTCAAACCATAAGATTGTGCGCTTCGTATTGTCAGAGCAACATCATACGCAAGATTATTCAGCAAAATCCCTTGATTAAAATTTCCGTATTTTGCCAAAAGGAGAGCAGTCATTAATGCAAAAATACCGATTGAAACAATAAGCTCAATAATGGTAAACCCTTTTGTATTGTCAATTTTAATCTTCATTTATTATTTAAAGAAATAATCAAAAAACGGTCTAAGATCAATAACCTGAATACCAAACAGAAGAACTAAGTACATACCCAAAATCAAATATGGTCCAAATGGGATTTCATATCCGGATTTAATCTTTTTGAAAACAACATACATCCAAACAACGCTTACAACTGCTCCAATCCAGAATGCCAACACCATAGCTGATATACCTGCAAATATTCCGAGTGTCCAACCGATACCGAGTACAAGCTTTGCGTCACCTAGACCCATCCATGTTCCTTTTGAAAACAAAAACATGAGAGCAAAAGGAAGTGCTAAAACTGGACCAGACAAAAGTGCCGTTACAGAAGGAATTACAAAAGAGAAATCTGGCGCGATAAACAATCGTGCAAGTGCCACAGCTGCAAAGGTATATACTAGTGGATCAGGAATAACCTTATGCTTTATATCGTAAATAGTTATGATGAGCAGAAGACAAGTAATAAAAATATAGAAAAGGGTGGTGAAACTAGCTTCAATGGTTGTTGGTGGAAATACATAGAAAATCATCACAAAAAGAAAACCAGCCAAAATTTCTATAACTGGATATTGCCACGAAATCTTACCTTTACACTTTTTGCATTTTCCTCCTTGAAACAAAAAACTGAAAACTGGAATAAGTTCATGCCATGTTAAATTTTTCCCGCAAGAAAAACATTTTGATCTCCCATTTAGTGTCATCCCTGTGTTGTAACGCAAAGCCACAACATTCAAAAAACTTCCAATTAGAGTTCCTAGAACAAATGAAAAGATAAGAAAAAATGATTCCATTATTTTTTATTTTGGTTGAACGCAATAATAATATGGGGCAGACGCATGTCCACAGGCTTCACCTGATAAGTCTGGATCGGTGGGAGAAGGGGTTGTAACTGCATCCACCAAAGAACTACTATTTGTCTCGAGTGTAGCTCTTAATACATAATCAGTTTTGGCAGTATTAACTTTGTAATAATAATTTGTTGTTGCATTTTCTTGTGGCATTTTTGAAATAAAATAACTCAATGGAAAATCTGTACATACATCTGTTGTAATTACAATATCTGCTGGATACGCGTTACACCTATCAAAAGCCATCTCTAAAGTAAGCTGTATTTGAGCAATATCTGAAATTCTCTTTGCATCACGAGACTTTGCTTTTGCTTGAGTAAAATTCGCTGTGACAATGGCTGTTAATATTGCAATAATGGCAATCACTACAAGCAATTCTATTAATGTAAAACCTTTTTTGATTGAGGGATATTTCATGTATATATTATAGCAGGGATATTAAATAAATTATACAAGAGAAATTCACAGGAGAAGCTGATTAGCATCAGCCGAAATTCCCGCCACCCCCACCCAACCCCTACCTCACCTGCCAGCCTTTTTCTTTAACAACTTCATACACCTTATCCATAAAGCCATTTACCTCAATATCTGTAAGGGTTCTATCATTTGCTTGAAAAAGCATTCTAAAAGCTAGAGATTTCTTTCCCTCTTTCTCAAATTGATCAAATAAATCTGGCCCCCTAACAAGCAAATCTCCTGCTGTCTGCTTTAGAGATGACGAAATTATCTGTCTTGAACTGTCGACATCAACTTCGCTCGGCACAAATATAGCGATATCTCTCACCATGAAAGGCTCCTCTGAAAAAGACTTGAACACTGCTTTAGATACGCCCTCCGACTGAATTGAACCAAAATCAAACTTTGACTCAATATTTTCTAGTCCCTGAACAGACCCACAATTCACTGCACTATTTGTTGATAGTGTTGAATTAAGTTTAACTCCAAATGTGGCCTCCAATTCTTTTACTAAACTTTCCAACTCTGTCCTTATCACCTGCTCCTTATTTTTAATTTTCTTTACATAGGAAATTGCAAAGCAAAGATCCAATTGCTCACCAGTTTTAGGAAATGTTTTTCCGATCTCAAATATCTGAATCTTATCAAGCCCGAGTAAAGGAGCATTCTTCTCGGCGAGTTTCATTGATTCAATTACATTATCTTGCAAAGATGTCCTAAGAAAAGATTTGTCGGAGGCCATGGGATATGCAACTTCAATATCACCTTTGTTTGAAAAAGTTCTAGTTTGTATTTCACTAAATCCCTTTTCAACAAAGAAATCTTTTATCTTTTCAGCAACAATAAAACTCTTTGCAAATTCATGATTATTTTTTGCACTTGGTAAAACACTTTTAACCTTATCCAATCCTTCAATACGCCCTATCTCATCAATAATATCTTCAGCGATAATCAAATCTAATCTTTCAAAAGGTGGGATCACTTCATAAAAGACCGTCGCTCCATTTTTAACTGTAACTTCACATCCCAGCTTCTGTAAAATCTCGAGCACTCTATTTTCAGCTATACTAAAATTTAATATATCCTCAATATTTTTATGAGAGACTGAAATGGTCCAATGTTCTGGAAGAGTTGTGTATACATCATTCATCGCCCCTATCTTACAATCTGGTGAAATTTGCTTAATTATATCCACAAATCTTGAAACACCCTTTTCAGTCAAATGAGAGGTGATTTCATTTTCAAATCTCTTTGAAGAATCATTTCTTATACCAATTTCAAAAGATGTTTTTCTAACTGATACTGGATTAAAACTGGCAGACTCAAGTATTATATTTTTCGTGTTTGAATCCACAATCGCACGCTTGCCTCCTTTTACACCAGCAATCGCAAGCGGACCAGAATCATCAGCTATTACCAATTGATGCGATTTTAAGGCAATGGCTTTACCCAAATTTTTACTACCATCTAAAGTCTCGATAATTTCTCCATCTTTTGCAAATCTAGCGGTGATACCGCCAACTACTTTGTCAGCATCAAAAGCATGAAGCGGTTGCCCTGTATCAAACATTACATAATTCGTAGCATCAACAATTGCATTTATTGATCTAGCACCTATGGCCTCCAGAGAATTTCTCAGCCAATCTGGTGAAGAAGAATTATTTATATTTTTAATACTTAAGGCACTATATCTATTGCATAGATCCGATTCAACCTTAACAACCACATCATTACCTTTTTCAAAGGCAATCTTTTCCTCTTTCTTTAAAGTTAAATTCAGCACGGCACAAAGATCATACGCAATTCCCCGATGTGAAAGCATGTAATGCGCCCTGTCCGGCAAAACTTTTATATCAAAGACTGTATCGTCTTTTCCAGCAATGCTAACCTTCTCAACACCCTCCACTTCAGAAGATTTCAATATCAGTGCTTGCTCAATCATTTCATCACTAGGCAATGTTTCTTCAATATGTTTTTGTAACCAACTTTTTAATATTTTCATTTTAGGTTTTTCTCTGTTTTTTCTATTTTTCTCTTACCCACACAAATCTTGGAACTTTCTCACCATTAATTTCTACCAGGTCTTCGAACATATTTGCTGGGCGTACCCAAAATTTACTTTTATCATTATCATATAGTGCCTCATAGGCTACCATGTCTTCGAGAGTCTCAGAATGTTTGGCAACAAAATGCACTTTATACTCATTACCTTTTTTCGAATGTTTGTATATGCCTAATTTCATCGAGTTTTATATTTTAATATACCACTTGTTCTCTAACTGAACAATTTGATGAAACCCAGTTCAGATCAAATTCAGCAAGCTCTCTTCTTGCACCGTTCAAAATATAGTACGTAGAAGGTGGATTGGCGTTTGGATAAATTGATGGCATTTGATTTATAATCTTCTCACTTGGACAAACTCTCAACAAACCATAAGAATTTGAAACTAAAGTGAAATATTGATCACTAAAGTCACAATTCTGCGTTCCCGCTACGCAAATTTTCATCCTATAATCTCCGGCTGGTATAGAATTATTAACCTCATCAGTTCCAGCAATCCAATTGTATACAGTATTTGTGTCTATGTTTCTATCAAGAACAATTGGTTGAGGGGTGCAATAACTTGGAGTTGGATATATAGCAGGACAAACAACTAGAGGGGTTAGGTACAGATCAACCTTACTACCATAAGACATATTTGTGTTTGACCAATTAATTCTATACACGGAATTTATGTTCCATCTTTCCCCACCGTTTGGTGAAAGGACTCTTATCTGAGGACTTGTTGTTTTTTCTATGATGGAAAAGTATGAATCACTTGTATCACAGACACCATCAATGCATACAGAAATCCTATACTCACCAGCTGGAGCTACTCTTGAAGTGTTTGAATATGTATACTCTCCAATAGTCCAGAAATAATTACCTGTGTTTGATACATTTTTAGCTATATAAGTATTCGTGTCTGGCAAGGTACCTATGTATCCAGATCCCGGTGCGACAGGTGATATGCATGGAGACAATGTACAATTATCTTTTGCTATCAAAATAATTGAAACATTTCTATTATAATTATCTGAACTCCATTTTATATTTGTGTACCCTCCTTTATTCAGTATTTCCCCACCATTTGGCATGATGACTTTTACTTGACTAATGGGAGTTGTTCCAGTTACCAAAATAGTCGAACTTGTCCTGGCACTTAGCCCTGCACTATTTCTAACAACAACAGTAACTGTATAAGTTCCCGCATTTGCATATGAATGAGTAAATGAAGTATTTTGCACAAATGAAACTCCGGCTACAGAAGCATCATTTAAAGGCGTATGAGCAATTTCATCTCCCCAATATACATAATAACTTAATGTCCCGTTTTGAGGATCAGTTGCTCTAACAGTCCAAGTTCCAGTTTGTCCAACAGTAAGTGTTGTTGGCGCATCCACACCGCTTATAACCGGAGCTCTGCTGTCAGATACTACAGAAGAAATCGTAAATGGTTTGTTACTTGAATCACACACACTCGTACCAACTTCGCAGACCTGAACAATATATTGTCCATTAGGAATTGGGGCAGAAATACCTGAATTTGGAATATTTGTTGTTGGGTCAATATAATCACCAACTCTCCATGAATATGTTCTTTGATTTGCGCTTATACCATTAATTATGTTGTAAAGACGTGGGACCTCTGTCGTACAGATAGTTCCTTGTGAACAATATTTATATTGAATAAGATCAATTTTTACATTCGTCGCTCTGAAATACTGAGGTGCATTCCATTTAATAGTTTGGTAGGCACCTCTCTGCCAATTTTCTCCACCGTTTGGTGCAATAACATTTAGCGCAGAAGATGATGGAACCCACTTGTTCAAGCGGTCTCTGGTCAAAGGACCAAAATAGCCAAAAGCAGGAAGATTTATTGATCTTTGATATTGAGCAAGTGCATTCTGAGTTCTCTGTCCAAAGTATCCTTTTGCTGTGC
>CAYXWP010000020.1:0-14301 GCA_964468845.1 uncultured Candidatus Saccharibacteria bacterium
CTTCGCGCGTCCCACCTTCTGGCTTTGAAAAAGCCGTTAAGTTCTGTTTTGGTGCCCTTGGTAGGAATCGAACCTACATCAAAACCTTAGAAGAGTTTTGTTCTATCCATTGAACTACAAGGGCATATTGGACACATTTCACTGAACACATATGAATATAGCAAAAAAACACTTTAAACACAAAAAAAGCAGACGGCTGTCGTATTCCGCCACCAAACTGCGTGGAATAAACGACTGCAATCTGCTCGATGAAGGCCACCCTCATGCCCTAGAGGAATTGGAATCCCTCAATTTTTCCCAAAAGTATTGTTATCAGGTTTCTTCTCCGGAATGCAGAAAGGAGGAAAATAAGCCGGCTCGCTCTCGATCCCAGATCTATCATAGGCTACAACTGAAAAGTAATAACCCCCAGGAACCATACGATTGATTTTTGTTGAGGTTTTATTTCCAACATCCCGCGAGTATTGATGGTGTTGACCATTCAGACCAGTATCCACCCTCGTCCAATAGACGATATACCCGACTACATCTTTGTCCTTTGATGCATTCCAAGTGAGTTCGAATGAGGGACTGTTGTACCACTTGACACCTAGCTTGCAAAGTACAACTGAAAAAGACAACATTGCCACAACCAGCAAGAACCGAATAATGAATTTTCTCATAACGAGTCCGTGTATTTGAGTTTTTCGATTGAGTTAACCATCCCGAAACTTCTAAAACAAAAAATACCACACTATTAGGCTAATAGCAAGGAAAATGTACAGAAAAATTGTATATCTCACAAACAAACCTATATCGATGGGTCAGGCACAGATTGATACCCTTTTTTTACATTATTGCTCAAATCGGCCTTAGTATTAAATTTACCAATAACATAGTCAAGACTTTCAACATCAAGAATTTCTATATTCTTCTGCACAGGGAGAGTTTTACTCTGTATGTCACCACTCGTAACCCTTTTAAACAAATATACTCCATTTGAAACAAGAATGACTGCGACAACAATACTTGCCATCAAGATCATGGACCAATCAACAAAAGGATTTCTACCGCCCTCTCTGACAGGACCTTCAGTAAAAACTTGTTGTATTCTTAAAGATATTTTTCTAAAAATTTTCATAATTATTTCATAGTTAAAGCGCTTATATCCAAAGACAAACTCCAAGCATTCACACTAGTTGCCTTTTTCTTGTCAGTAGCTACCTCATTTATAGTTGCTGTATTAAGCCTTATAGATTTTATCGACAAACTATATGGAAGATTTTCGATCAACACCAATGCCTTATTTACATTTACCCATCCTCCTTTAACCTCAGCGTGGATAGTGATATGCCCAGTCGAACCGGCTTCTTTATCAGAAAGGTCCTCAGCGGTTATCGCTGACAAAACAACTTGCGTAGAAGTATAATCTGCAATACTTTCAATAGATTTTATAAAATCTAAAATTTTATCGTCTGAAACAAAATATGAAAATAACTTTTCTCTTCGGTCTAAGGTTGAAGAACTTATATTTAATAGCTTTGCCTCTTGCTTGTTATATTGCTCATTATTTTTTATCTCTTGGGAAAGCTGTGACCACTTCTCTGCCTGGGAAATAACTATTTTGTAAACATACCAATAACCAAAACCTGTGGCTACAACCAAGGCAAGTCCAATTATGAGCAAAAAATAATGTTTTGATTTAGCTTTCATTTTGTTTTTTTAGTCTCAACTTAACAGCAAACGGAATATCTTTATTCCTTGTTAAATCTGGTATTGGAAATTCCACTTTTGAAAAAGAAAGATCCTTCTCAAAATTTTTCTTCAGCTCCAACAAAGACTCTCTCGTCAAAGACTTTCCTTGGATAATCACCTCATGATCAGCTTGTTTGTCTACAATACTAGAAATAGTTATAGAGTTGAAAGTTGCTGTGGGAGGTCTCGTTGCAACTATTTGTTGGATAACAGATGAAAAATATACAGACTGATTCTCTTCCTTAATTTTCTTCAGAATTAAATTGCTTTCCTTAAGCTTTCTAATAGCCACGTCAACACCCCTAGCTTCCTTACTCTTCTCTGCCATGGCTAGTTTGCCTGCCAAATCTCTTTCTTGTATAGAAGACATTAGATAAGAAGGAAACAAAAACACTATACCTGCCACGATTGCAAATGAGATAAAGAACGCGAAAACAATAAATACCCTAACGCGATATTCTCGCTTAAGACCAAGTGCTTCTTCTTCTGGTAATAGTGTGTAATGAATCATATATATTATGGTAAGGCTAAACCAGCGGCGATAACATACTCGAGTGAATCTTCAAAGATTATAGGCGGTATGTAGTGATTACTTGAAAATGCATTCTGCCAAATATGAGCAATCTCCACTGGAATTTTTGGATCGGGGGAAATTTTTGAATCATTACCAATTCTTAAAGCATCTTCTCCAGACAAAATAATCTTACTTATATTCCTCCCTCCACCATGCTCAATCCAGTAGGAATATACTCTACTAAGCTCATGTCGGAAGAGCGCACTATCTGATTCCTTGCCTAAAGCAACTGTTGATGTAAAGCAAACAACTCCTCCGCATACGATATAAATACCTGTCTTGTTACTCATCACATGAACAATCATTTGATTTTCTATCGAACCTTGTGGAACTACGGCACGCGCTATTGCCTTTGGTTGTATGACAAAAGAGACAACCTCAAGACCTGCGGCTCTCAGTACTTTTAAATATGACACAACAAGTTCCCTTGGGGCCACAGAAACACTTGCGTAATTTTTATCATCCTTGCTATCCTCCCCTTTTGGAATTAGATCAAAAAAGAATAAAGCTTCCGAGTGTGCGAGTGGAACATTCTCCTCTAGCTTAAACTCTATATTCTGGCGGATCTGATCCTCGTTTGCTACTGGAACCTCAGTCTTAAAGAGATACATTCTCTCTTCAGGAAGGGATGATTTTACAGTTGTAATTTTCAATTCTTGTGCTAAATAGGTAACGACTTTAATTAATTCCTCTTCTTTGACAATTCGTCCAGAATCAACAATGCCTGTTTCTAAAGGTCTTGAACCATATCGATGTAAAGTTAATCCGTGAACTCCGTCTGAGTACTCTATACAACGAACAGCATCATCAGAAATATCAATCCCTGCATACTTAATATTCAAAAATTTTGGCGGAGGAAATAATTTAAAAAATGTCTTAGTGAACATAAGTTTATTTACTCAATATTATATCACAAGATAAATAAGTCCAACTACACAAGTCCAAATGTTCCCAAGCTCAGCTACACCTTCTTCTTTTTAAAAACTTCAATTATAGGAGGAATGAAAGATGCTAAAACTATCAAAAGGATAATGGGGGTTAAGTATTTCCCCGCATCAGGAATAATACTACCAAGCAAGTATCCAAGTAAAAGCATCCCCCAAGTCCATACAAAACCACCAACAAGATTATAGTAGAAAAATACCCTGTAATTCATATTCGCAATACCAGCCACAATTGGAGCGAATGTTCTAACTATAGGAATAAATCTAGCGAGAACAATTGTCTTCTTCCCATACTTATCATAAAAAGCTTGCGCCCTTTCTATATTTTTCTTTTTGAAAAAAAGAGAGTCTTCCTTTCTAAAAATCATTGGCCCTGTTTTTTTCCCAAAAGCATATCCGATATTATCACCAAATACAGCAGCAATAAAACAAAGAATAAGTAGCCACCAGATTGAAATTATACCTTGCGAGGCAAGAAAGCCTGCAGTAAAAAGTAATGAATCACCAGGAAAAAAGAATCCAAAAAATAGTCCAGACTCTGCAAAAATAATAAGAACTATGCCGAGCAGTCCTACTGCTCCGATAATTATTGTGGGATCGAGTAAATCGTGTAGTGACATTTTTATTTCGCTTTAGTCCCAACAGGAATAGTTGAATTCGGCTCAAGAAGTGAAAACCCACCTTCAGACGTAGATAATGCGAACAACATACCATTACTTTCAAAGCCTCTTATCATTCTAGGCTCAAGGTTGGTAACAAATGTACACACCTTCCCTATCAGTACGGCTGGGTCTGGAAATTGTAACGATATTCCGGATACAATCTGACGTGGTTTAGGGGTGATAGTTTTATTCCCCAGCTCATCAACAGTTTCGGCAGACTCGCCAAAATCGACAGATAATTTTAATAATTTATCAGTATCAGGAATCTTTTCAGCAGAAAGAATCTTCCCTGCTTTTATCTCTACTTTTGCAAAATCATCATATGAAATCATAGTTAAGCTAGTATATCACTAGAATTTTTCTTATCAAGAAAGCTTTGTAAAATCAGTGCAGCTGCAGATGCATCTAAATTCTCATTTTTACCTTGAAATCTTTCTGCATTCGCACTTGTCATAAATTCTGGTTCTAGATGGACTATGTATCCTTCTGATTCCATATCCATTTTAAAGTTTAGACTTTCAGGCAAAACAGCATTCGCTTCTCCCTTATAATTCTTTGATTCCCCCATTACGATTTCCTTTATACCATTTTTTTCTACAATTTCTTTTACATCTTTAATCAAGTTTTTTGAATGGTTTAGGGTAATTAAGGGCATGGCGAATTGCCCTCCTTCATCTGAAAGAGCAATGCCTACTCGCTTTGTTCCATAGTCAATTCCAAGCAATCTCATACTCACAGTGTACTCCAAGTTGAAAATATGAGCAAAATATTTATTTTAAAGTGTCGTGTGGTATACTGGACTAATGCCTGAGGGATACAAAAGAAAGCCAAACACTAGCTGCAAGATTTGTGACAAACAAATTTACAAAAGGCCATCCCAAATTGAATTGAATGGCGGTAATGTATTTTGTAGTAACGCGTGTTACGGTAAATTTTGTAGAAATGAGAAACCATGTGTTGTTTGTGGAAAAATGATTTTGTCTAGTTTACATAAAAAGACATGTAGTAGAGAGTGTTCAAATAGAAATCGAGCTGGAATTAAATATGGAATTAGGAGACCGAATGATAAAGTTAAAGCTCAGCAAATAATTAAAGGAAGATTGACAAAGATAAGGGGAATGAAATGTGAGTCCTGTGGATATAATAAGTACGAAATTTTACAAGTTCATCATATAGATAGAAATAGATCAAATAATAAGTTTGAAAATCTTGAGCTTATTTGCCCAAATTGTCATTATGAAAAGCACTATCTAGAGAGAAGCTTGAAAACAAAAGGAAAATATGAGAGTATCTAGAGTGTTCAAGTATTATATTCTCCATATATGATTCTTGACAAAGCCTTGGAAGCGTGGCTCGAGCGGTTGAAGGCACCACTCTTGAAAAGTGGAACCCGGGCAACTGGGTCGTGAGTTCGAATCTCACCGCTTCCGCAGGAAATTTTAACCGCTATGTAGCGGTTTTAATTTTGGAAATAAAAACACCCCAGACCGAATTGTCTGGGGGTGAAGAATTTAGCGACGCTCTTCAAAGCGTTTAATTTATTGAATCTTGCCGGATACCTTCCGGAGAGTGAAAACATCGACAGTTTCTTTCCTTCCAAATTGGCAATCCTTTTCGACGGTTTCCTTGTGCCAACAGTAGCCCGTTTCTCGGCCTGGACTCTGATACATCCTATCCAGGTCCATCACCTCGTTAGGGTAAGAAATTTGTCCTTGAGGCCTCGAGCTGTAATACTCAAACAACAAGAAACCGTGACTTCCTCCCCCATCGCTGACGTGGCCACCGGGTTTGATGAAACCCATCTCCTTTTTCCAGAACCGCATCTGATACTTACCCTCCTTCTCGGGGTTTCCTCGATGGTAGGTGTCGGTCTCGTGGGGTCGAGTAACAATGAGATCTTGGGGATCAACTGTTTTTTCAACAAGGCCGCACATTCTTTCGAATTGCTCCTGCTTCATCCGTTGACATATTGTGTTAATTTCGCCCGTCTTGAGCACATCGGACAAGAAGCCCGACTCGAGTGCCTTTTGTGTGAGCACTGAGGGTGTATCCTTGAGCATCTCCAGGATTTTTACTGCTTGTGGCAGGGTAGTATTCATAACTAGTCCTTATCTTGCTGTGGCGTCGCTTATGGGTTTTCCCCAGTTCGCGGGCCTTTGTTTTGCTTGACTACTTCGCCAGGTGGCTTTTCGTCATAGCGGAGAATGGCCCACGCATGAGCCGCTTTCTGCTATGACGAATGCAAGTAATTTCAAGGTCCTTTAACTGTTGCTATTATAGCACATGCTAATATCAAAGTCAAGCTTAAATAGCTCTCTGCGGAGCCTTGGTTTTGGATCCATTTATTAAAATGTGCTTACTCAAATTAGTTTAAGGATAAGATATTTCCCTTCATTCCCCTCCCACCAATTTCTAATAGCCTCCACTGTCGCCCACAAATGATCTGTGAACAAACTATTTAGAAAGCATTTTAATAATGTTATACTATTTGCATGCAACCACTCATAGCATGGGATGCTCCAGAGCATATTCATACAGAAAAAAATAATGACTGGTATTGGGCAGTTGGTATTATTACTATTACTGCAGCTGTACTCGCTTTCATTTTTAACAATATAATCTTCGGCATACTTATAGTTGTTGGCGCATTTGCTCTTGTGACACACTCCTCAAAAAAGCCAAGAATCTTTCACTACGAGATTAACGATCGAGGAATTATGGTAAATAATATTCTTTATCCATTTTTAACCTTGGATTCATTTTGGATTGATGCCCATGAAGTTCCATCAAAAATCCTAATCAAATCCCACAAGACCTTCATGCCCTATCTGACTATCTATATCGAAGAAGTTGATCCTGAAGAAGTGCGCGATATTCTTTTAAATTATATTTCTGAAACTGAGCATCAAGAACCGCTTTCACAAAAACTTTTAGAGAGGCTAGGTTTCTAGTAAGTCTGAAAACTGGAGTAGACTAAATTTTTGAATTATTCATTAAATGTGATAGTCTGTTTTGTGTGCACTTATAGCACTAATTAATGCCCTCGTCGTTCAATGGATAGGACGCAACTTTGCGGAAGTTGCGATGTAGGTTCGATTCCTACCGGGGGCACAAGACAAAAAGCCAGAAACTAAAAGTCTCTGGCTTTTTGATTATATTTATCACTGTGAATTACTTTACTATTGTTTTAAATTTAATATGCTATAATTTTTTTAGACGCAAACAACGGAGTGCCTATGATTAGAAGCTGAGTCTCGTCCTTAACCTATTGACCCGCGTTTTACGCGGAGAAAGGAGAGTGATCCTCTCGGCACGAGGTCGCCGTTACCTCCTACAGTTAAAGTTTCGGTTGCTGGTCGACAGTCAGTCACTTGTCACATCCCAAAAGTCCCCGGGCGTAACTTACCCGAGGCAAAGCAAAGCGCCGGCTCCCCCATGGAGCCGGCGCAATTTCTTTTATTAAACCACAAACAAAAAACTCGGTTTTCCCGAGTCTTTTGTTTGCCCTTCCCTTTTTCTGCCCTACCTATTTACCCTAATTTCTTTGCTGCTGCCATTATTCGAGACTTGTATCGGGATGCTGCATTGAATTTAATAAAGTTTCTCTTTGCTGCCTTATCCAATGCTTTGTAAAGTACTGGAATGAGTGCTTTTGCTTCCTTTGTCTTCTTTTCCTCAACTAGTTTTCGGAATTTCTTTAAAGGAACATCGATAGCCGCCTTTGTTCGGAGGTTATTTACTCTTTTTCGTGCCCCTGCTCGGAGCGCCTTCTTTGCTGATGATGTTATTGCCATATATGTTTATATATCTAAAAACTAACATATACCTTTAAAAAAGACAAGGTTCGAGCTATTATAGAGGTATGATTTCAAAACTTACCGGAACAATAGCCCATGTAGACCTTAAATATATAGTCCTTGATGTAAATGGGGTTGGCTATAAGGTAGCAATTACTTCGGACACGATGTCAAAAATAGATAAGGGGCATACCCCGACTACACTTTGGACATACCTTGCTGTTCGAGAAAATGCCCTAGATCTGTATGGATTTACGAGTATAAAGGAGCTAAATTTCTTTGAGCTTCTAATCACGATATCTGGAATCGGTCCAAAGACTGCCTTAGGGATAATGAATGCGGCCACAGTTCATACATTAGAGATGGCCATACAAACTGGCGATGCATCGCATCTGACAAAAATAAATGGCATAGGGAAAAAGGTGGCTGAAAAAATAATTATGGAATTGAAGGATAAGGTTGAAACGATTGAACATACTCCAGAATCAAAGAGTGCAATGAAAAACGATAATGATGCACTTGAAGCTCTAAAGTCACTTGGTTATAGTCCAATCGAGGCTCGTGATGCTTTAAAAGAAGTTGCAAAAGGAATTGTAAAAACTAGTGACAAAATCAAAGAGGCGCTAAAAATTCTTGGTAGATAAATCCAAAAAGAAAAGTTTTTTAGACTCATTTTAACTTTAGCGAATATTCTCTATTCAATTTATTTTTAGTTTGCTCACCTACGATACCCTTCTCCCCTGTGATTCCATACTTTATTTGAAAGTTATTTAATGCCTCTGTAGTGCAGGCACCAAACTTCCCAGTAATTGGACAATCATTTTTTGACTTTCCATTTCCAGGATATAGACCCTCGAGAACTAGAGCCGTCTGGAGCGCTAATACATCATCTTTGTTCGTACTACTTTTACTGATATTTTCTTTCCAATTGTATGGAAGCATCAAAGTATCATATGCAAGTGAAACATCATTTGGTCCCCCAAAAAAATCTTGTATGCCTAAGTATGTTTGAAATGCCAAATCTTTTAGAATAACATCTCTTACTTTTTTCTCAGAGAACTTTGGCTCATAAATATAGCCATACTCAATCAACATACTTGGCGCATCTAATGTATTGAATGTCCCAATTGCGATTAAGTCCTGATCTTCTGTAACTCCCTCACTTTCTTTTGGTAAATTACTTACAGCATTATATTTCTCTAGTCTTTTAAATACAGCGTCAGCTATTATCTTTGTTGTTGTGCTATTTGAATATTGTTTTTCAGGCACATAGATTGAAAAACCAGAATATTCACCCGGTTGAGAGAGTGGGTATCTTGGGTTGTCGTTAAAATGTATATGTATTGCTAAGTCTATTTTATTTTCATTTGACCATTTATTAATTCCGAACAATCTTAGCGCAACGTCTTTGGGAGCATAATTATGCTGCACGCCATCGGTCTTCACCGATACAGTTCCCTTATTCACCTGACGTAACATCTCAGTTTTACTTTCTTTAAGAAAGGCTACAATACTACTCCAATGCTCGTCAAAATACTTTTTCAAGTCTACGTTCCATTGGTTTTCATCTCTAGCAAGAATGACCTCATAATGATTATTACCTTTCAAAAAACCAACCAAATCTTTCGCCAGTTCAACATTCAAATTACGTTCCTTAATATTCTTATACTCGGTACCTCCGTAATTTGGTTCATGCCCTGGGACAACAAGAACTCTAACTTTAGCATTACTCCACCCCGCGGTATTATATTTTTGATGTAGCTGGTTTACTGTTATAGATTCCTTTAAAAAGACAGCGGCGTAATTATCGCCAACATAAGTAAATGCCCGATCAATGAATCGTGCACTCTCCGGATATGAGCTAACTAGCCACGGCACACCGAGGATTATTATTGCCAAAAAAGTAATTGTAAAATGCTTATTTATTTTCATTAGGCAAATAAAATAAAAGTATGATATAAGAATTGTATGCCAGAATTGCCAGAAGTACAAACCACGGTTTCAGGTCTTAACAAAACTATTAGCGGTTTTGTTATTACGGATGTGTGGACCGAATACAATAGTCCGTATTTTTACGGTTCAAAAACAATCAAAGATCCTAAGTATTTTAAATATTTTAAAAAAACAGTTATTGGAGCAAAAATTATACGAGTGACCCGACGTGCAAAAAATATTTTAATTGAGCTCTCAAATAATCATACTATTCTCATCCACATGAAAATGACAGGCCACGTGATGTATGGAGATTATAATAAAAAAGACCCTTACAACCGTCATGTCCGACTTATTTTCTACCTCTCAAATGGAAAAACGATAGAACTTTGTGACTCTAGAAAATTTGCTAAGGTTACCCTGCTGGACACAAACAGTCTTTATGAAACCGAGCATCTAAAAAATATTGGCCCGGAACCACTTGAAAAAAAGTTCACATTTGTAAAATTCAAAAATCAGATAAACAAAAAATCTAGCAAGAAAATCAAACTAGTCCTAATGGACCAAACTGTAATTGCGGGAATTGGAAATATTTATGCAGACGAAAGTTTGTGGCGTGCGGGAATTCATCCAGAAAAACTAGTGGGAGATATTTCTGATACAAAACTAAAAGAACTGTACTCGGCAATACAAACAACACTTTCAAGAGGAATAGATCTTGGTGGTGACTCAATGTCTGACTATAGAAATATACATGGGGAGAAAGGAAAATTTCAGGAACAACATATGGCATACAGAAAGACAGGCACTCCTTGCTTAAAGAGTGGATGTAAAGGAAAAATAATTCGAATCATTGTCGGAGGACGAGGTACTCATTTTTGTAGCGTCCATCAAAAGCTAAACAAATCTATATAAAATTATTCCTGTTGCAACAGACACATTCAAAGACTCTTTTTCACCAAGCATTGGAATTTCTACAATTTGATCGCAAAGGTCAAGCAACCTCCCTTCTATCCCCTCAACCTCTTCCCCTAAGATAATTAAGTTCTTTTCCGCTATCTCCATCTCCCGATAATCAACAGCTCTTTTATCTTGTTCAAGACCAATAATTTTTACTTTTTCTTTTTTTAATTTCTTGATTAAATCAATTGGGTCAGTAACGCCCTCCCAAGGAATATTCTTCTCAGCGCCCAGTGATGCTTTAGAAATATCCTGTCGAGCCCTTCCAAAACGATCTATAGGTAATGGAGTATAGCCAGATAAGTAAATCTTTGTCACACCAGTGGCATCAGCAGACCGAAAAATTGAACCGACATTATGCGTACTCCGAATGTTGTGTAGCAATAGGTAGACGGTCCTTTGCTGTTTCTGTACTATATTTTGTGATATCATAACATTACTTTATACGAAATTAATCAAATATCAACATGTTATCAATATTTCCATCTTTACTTGCTTTTGAAGACATCGGGCCATTCATTATACGCCTAATTCTAGGTATCACTCTTGCATACTTTGGATATAGAAAAGTTGTAAACCGGGGTCACAGCTCAGGTAGCAATAGCAAGCTTTATGGAGGAGTAGAAATTGTAATATCAATATTTCTTATCATCGGTTTATTCACCCAACTTGCAGCTCTGATAAATGCGCTCATTCTTGTTATCAAACTTGGTCATAAAATAAAAGATAAAGCGTTCCTTTCTGATGGAATTAACTACTATGTTTTACTCCTAACTATGGCATTGTCACTTATCGTGACTGGAGCTGGAGCATTTGCAATTGACCTACCCCTCTAGCCAATTATATTTTTTGTGGTAATATCATTTTACGTGATATTACACATGCGCCCATAACTGTTTTGGTAGGACCAACTCATATGGACATCATTGTTCGACAAGTTAATATATAAATTAGCATGCGCCCATAGCTCAGTCGGTAGAGCAACTCCCTTTTAAGGAGTGGGTCGTAGGTTCGATTCCTACTGGGCGCACAGATAAAAGAATGGCATGCGTTAGCATGCTTTTTCTTTTATCTGCTAGTTGGAATCGAAAGACGGAGCGAGCGAAGGCGAGCGAGTCGGGGTCGCAGGCGAGCACAGCAGTGCGAGACCTGTGACCGATTCCTACTGGGCGCACAAAAAAAGAGCGACACACATCACACGTGCGTCGCTCGATGAGACTACAGATAGGTATCAATCCTGCCTGGTCCGATAGAAAACGTGAGGGTCACCCCAACCAACATCTGTATCCCTGAACATTGATGGGCTGTTTGAACTTGCGCCCATCCGAATTACCTCCTTCCACACCTTGAGATCCACTGTTCTCTCAAGAAAGAAGTAAGTGTCGCAGACAGGCGGCGGTCCGGATTCCAATTCAGGATTAGGAGCCCCGTACCTGTCCATTATTGGCACAGATGATGTTGCCCAGAGTCCATCGTTCGTAAGGAGCAAAAAAACAAGTGTATTGTTAGACAAACCGATTGTCAGCACTGGGTGAAGAATCCTAGCTTCCTCAACAGGAGGAGTCACCGACAGAGGCGATCCAACCAAGGCATCCACCCCGAGCAACGACACGACCGATGCCGTATCGTTATTAGTATCGTATTCCCACCAATGCTTCTTGTCGATGACAACGATATTGGTAACACCAGGCGGTGTGAATAATTGAGAAGACTCGTTTGTGGCAGCCTGATCTCTTCTCCTCTGGTACTCGTCAAGCTTCACCTTCCAATGATGCATCATCCAAACGACAACACCAGCAACGACAGCCGTGCCAATGACCACAAAGGCAATGAGCCAGATTCCACCATCCTGCCGGCGCCTTGGATTGAAGAAAATTTTCATTGTCCGCCTCCTTTCTTATCCATCTCCAACCGCTTCTGGGTGATACGCTGGGCCAAGAGGGTCCAGGCGTAGAAAGTTACCCCACCCGCGATAAAGCAGAGCAGGTATGGGGTTAAGGCAATGGGGATCTTCCCGAAAATGACTCCCATAGCGGCAAGGAGGAGTATCATAACCATGGACACCCCAACTTGCTCGGTGGGACTAAACATCTTGTCCATGAAGTCCCTCTTTAGGAGGAGCTTATCCAGCAAATGAACGATTTTCATAGTCTTGGTTTGTTTTACCGTCACACAATCCATGTGTGTTTTGTTTGTACCTACAACAGGAATGACCCTCTGTTTCAAAGATCACTTCACTAGGCCAACAGTACTACTGCTATCGGTATATGTCAAATGGCGCATGCGATGTTAACAGTCACTATTATATTAAACTGTGCTAAAATATTCCTGATGACCCCGGACATTTATTTATTAATACATAATGTCATATCAATAGTTTCGGCAATTGCAACATTCGGTATGGCGATGTTTACTTTCTTGAACGGAAAAAAGCAAGCAGCGAACGTTGCGTTCGCTCTTATGCTCTTAGCTGTAGATATTTTTGTTATCTCCCATGTGATTGGTGTAAATACCGTAGACCCTTTTCTGTCACGAACGGTTTTTATGTTTAATATTTCTGTATTATTTTTTGGCCCTTTCTTTTTCCACACCATATTGGCAATGATTGGCAAGGATCATGAGAAAAAATGGCTTCTTATTTTTATTTACGTATCTACCATAGCAATTTCAATATTATTTATAATATTCCCAGACCTGTTCCTCCTCCCTTCTGTTCCAAAGATGTACTTCCCAAATTACTATAATCCAGGAATTCTTAATACTCTTCGCTTGTTATCAATGTATGTCCTTGTGATTTATGCTGTTCGCCTTTTATATGTTGCCTTTCGTGATTCAAAAGAAGAAGGAAAACGAAAACAATATAAGTCTTTAATGGTAATTACAGTCCTGGGTTATGGCGTTGGTAATATTCCAAACTTACTTGTGTATGATATCCAAGTTGACCCTTTACTCGGAATGCCAT
Source organism: uncultured Candidatus Saccharibacteria bacterium (assembly GCA_964468845.1). GTDB lineage: Bacteria > Patescibacteriota > Minisyncoccia > Phycocordibacterales > PALSA-1337 > CAIOGI01. The sequence continues at coordinate 13,566 of CAYXWP010000020.1, forward strand.
TTGCAATAATTTTTGCAATTCCATTCATTTACGCAGCAATTCGTTACGAGCTATTTAATATTAGAGTAATAGCAAAACAAGCCTTTGCTTATGCCCTGGCTATCGGTATAGTTGGGGGTCTTATTACTACATTAAATTATTCAAGCAAATGGATACAGGCTATCTATCCATCTTTTTCAAGCTGGATCACAACTTTGATTTCTGCAGTCTTAACAGTATCAATCGGATATGTTATTTGGCAAAGATTACGAGAGAGTGATTTACTTAAATATGAATTCTTAACCACAGTTTCTCATAAATTCCGCACCCCATTAACAGGAATCAAGTGGGCGACAGAAAACTTAAGTGGTATGGAGTTACCACAAGGTGCAAAGGATCAGATTGAATATATTAAAAACTCAAATGAAAAGCTTGTGGAGCTAACAGATCTACTAGTAAACACATCCAGCTCAGCAAACAGCACTTACAAATACAATTTTACAAGCAATAACATTTCAAATGAGGTAGAAAAAGTTCTTGCATCACTCACCCATCAAATCCAAACTAGAGGAACAAATATAGTCAAAAATATCGAGCCAAACATATTTGCAATATATGATGTTGCCAGAGTTAAATTCGTAATACAAACTTTTATAGAGAACGCCATTCACTATACAAAGGCTAAAGGAGTAATATTGATTGATATAAAAAAAGTTAAAAATGAAGTTATATTTTCTGTACACGACAAAGGTATGGG
>CAYXWP010000021.1:0-13384 GCA_964468845.1 uncultured Candidatus Saccharibacteria bacterium
GTCGAATAGTTTTATCTTCTTTTCTAACATCAACTTTCTCTTCTTCAAGTTCCTCAGCTTTTTCGCGCATTCGCTTTGCCACAAGACGCATTTGACCTCCCTTTTGGGCAAAGAAGTTTGCTTTGTCCTTATTCTCCTGTATCTCCTTTGCTAGCTGAGCATTTTTCATATTCTCTTTCTCTATACGTGCCTTTATTTGCTCTACCACATCAAAATAGTTTCCAAAATATTGCTCAATCTCTCTCGTATATACATCTAAATATAACACTCCATCAGTAAACGAATTTAGAAAGTCTGCATCGTGGGAAATAACTATAACGGTCTTTTTATAATTCTTTAGAAAATCAGTTAAATGTTCTATGCCCGCCTTATCAAGATTATTTGTTGGCTCATCGAGTAAAAGTAAATCTGGGTTTTGAATAATTGCTGAGGCAAGCAACAAACGCGCCTGCTGTCCTCCAGAAAATGATCTGACAATCCTATCATGTGGTGCATGAAAATTTACAATCTCCAGAACCTCATCAATCTTTACATCAATATCATAAATTTTTTCTTTAAAACATTTTTCAAAAAATTCTCGCATTGTAAGGTCAAGCTGATCACGTGCGATAACTTGCTTGGAAATAGCTATAGAAACACCGTTTGAAATGTTAATATCGCCAGATTCTGGCTTTGCTGAACTGGTGATAAGGCTAAATATTGTACTCTTGCCAGCACCATTTTGACCCATTAGCGTTACTTTCATTCCCCTGCACACAGAGAAAGACACCTCCTTTAATATGGGTTTATTATGCCCATATTCAAATGAGACTTCGTCAAAGCTAAGTAATGTGTCGTTTTTGGACATAGGAATGAATATAACACAGAAACAACAAATATGCAGTCCTTAGAAAGAACACTGCATATTTGTTACCTTTAATAAATTTCCAAATAATTATCGCTTTCCCTTCTTCGCTTTCTTTGCTGCAAGACGAGCGTGTTTGGTTGCCAAACGCTTCTTTGTCTTACGAGAACGAGAAGTCTTCATATTTGTACTTGCACTGTGTCTTTTTGCCATAGGTGTTAATTATACCACAAGAGTACTATTTAATAAATATTTTCACTATATCTCTGTACGTCACAACTATCATCAACAATATAAGCAGACCAAAACCAATGGCATTTACAGTGTTTGCGATAATCGGTTTGATAGGTCTTCTAATAATTGCTTCAATAATTACAAAAAGAATTCTTCCTCCATCGAGTGCTGGGAAAGGAATGAAGTTCAAAACACCAAGATTAATCGATATTATAGCTGTAAACATTATCAAATATGTAAATCCAAGCTTCGCTGCGTCTCCCACAAGCCCTGCAATACCCACTGGACCAGTGACAGAGGAGAGACTAGCAGTACCTCTAAACATTCCAGCAATGAGATCATAAATACCCACAAATGTTGCAGAAATCATATGCCAGGTAAACTTCACACTCTCAATTATTGATTTATAGAAAGGCAACTTAAGTGTAGCAACATTATCCATTGCGATACCTATCGCATATTTACCTTCAACAATTCCCTTTTCAGCAATTATTTTAGTACTCAATTCCTCTCCCGCTCTTTGATACTTTAGTGTTACGCCATCAGTTTTGCTCTCATTAATATTTTTCTGTATCTCTGCTACTGATTCAGCAAGAATTTTATCTCCCGCCTTTAGTCCTGCCTTATCAGCCGGTGAACCTGGATTCACAAAAGTAATCATGATCTGCGGATTCTGCATTCTATCTTTATACTGAGGGTAACTTTCAACCGATGCGGGAACTCCAGATGTCAGAGCGATTGAGATAAGTAACCAAGCAAAAACAAAATTAAAAAATATTCCTGCAAAAAGAACGGCAACTTGTTGCCATTTTGGCTTATGAACAAAACTTCTAGCTTTGTCTTCTCCATTTATCGATTCATCATCTGGGTTTTCACCAAAAATCTTCACGTAACCACCAAAAGGTATGAGGTTTAAACCATAAGTAGTCTCTCCAACTTTTTTTGAAAAAATCTTTGGACCAAACCCAATAGCAAAAGCATCTACTCGAATTCCACACCACCTAGCTACTAGAAAATGACCTAGTTCGTGTACAAAGATTAGAATGGCTAGAACTATCAAAAATAATATTATTGTCACAAATTTTACTTGGTTTTATTATAACTAATTTTATCACAACTAAGCTGTTATCTCTCTTTCTTTCTTTGAATACATTTCTTCTAGTTTCTTGTTCGTATCATCTACAAATTTCTGAATTTCTTTTTCATGTCGGAAGACATCGTCTTTTCCGAGACCACCTGCCTTTTCCTTGGCCTTCAAATCTTTCATTACTTCATCTCTATGTAAACGAACTTGCTTCTTGCCTTCCTCAAGTCTTTCCTTCGCAAGTTTTACTATTGCACCTCTGCTCTCTGATGTTAGCTCAGGGAAATTTACTCTCAATCCTTTCTCATCTACTGAAACAGATACGCCGAGATTTGCTAGCGTAATTGCCTTCTCAACTTCTTTTGTTTGAGATGGATCAAAAGGAACTATACGAATAGTCCTAGGTCCTTCAGTCATAATACTTCCAACTTGAACTATCGGAGTTGGAGTTCCATATGATTCAACTTTAATACCATCAAGCAACATAGGGCTTGCTTGGCCTGTTCTAATACCAGAAAACTCCTTCTTTACCCATTCTTCTGCACCTAATAATGATTTTTTAAATTTTGTGAAGTCGTATGCCATATGTGGGTATTATAGCATAAACATTTAGTATAAAAAACAAAGGGCCCAACACTTGCTGGACCCTTCGCGAAAAAACAAAAACCAGAAGGAATAGTTACCTCGGTGACCTCCTTTGTTAATTGTTAAAAAATCTAAGGAGTTTACACACCATTTGCAAACTCACCATATAAAATATACCCCTATATAAATGTTTTATCAAACGACTTATACACAGTTTACAAATTACAAACTTAAAGCCACATATTCAAGCAATTGTTTAATCGATGGAGATCGATCATTCATATAATCACGCGCTTTAAGTATCGCCTTCAAACCAGCAGTATTTTTCAAGCCGTCTTTGTTATAAACAGCAAGCTCAAGCGCAGCGAGAAACGCCTGCGCATCACTTTTATTCGCCTTTTCATCACTAATATCCTTTGCTATCTCATCAACAAACGCAACCTTGTCTTTTTTTGAAAGTTTTAAAAATTTCTCAACTTTTTCAAATACTGCGCTTTTTTCTTGATCTTCTCCTTGTTTAATTATTAAAAGTCTTGAGCGCAAAGTTGGTAGCAAAATTTCTGGTGAAGGCATAATTAGAAAAAAATGACTATCTTTGTTCGGTTCCTCAAAAATTTTTAGTAAAGAATTTTGCGCCTCATGAGTAATACCTGAGGCTTCAATAATAAATATCCTTTTACTGCCTTCAACAAAGCCTTTGGTCAAATGATTTGCCTTTATCCTCCTACTTTCATCAATACCAAGTGTTTCAAATTTTTCATGATAGAAATCTGGATTTTGAACATGCGAAATACCAAATTTTTCCTTCAAATGATTTTTAAGTTTATCTACACTATCTTTAAACGCATGTATGAAATATGCGTGATGGTCTAGGTATTTGATGTATTGGAATGGGTTCATAAGTTTAAAAGACTCATTGCTATAAATATAGCTTTTTTATTCAAACTTCACTACTCCGTCAAACCAATCTGCAAATCATACAATCTCTTATATTCTCCACCGTCCATGTGAATCAAATCAGCATGTTTTCCGGATTCAATTATTCTTCCCTCTTTAAACACAATAATCTTGTCCGCCTTTCGTACTGTACTCAAACGATGTGCAATTATAAAGGTTGTCTTACCTGCCATCAACTCCTCAAGAGACTGAGTGATTATCTTCTCAGACCCTGCGTCCAGAGCTGATGTAGGCTCATCCAAGATCAATATTTTTGGATTTCGCAATATAGCTCGAGCGATAGCCACTCTCTGTTTCTGACCAACAGAAAGTTTAACTCCTCTTTCACCCACAATTTGCTCCCATTTATCAGGAAATCTTTCGATGAAATCCAAAGCATGAGCTTTTTTTGAGGCAACCATCATCTCTTCATCAGTTGAATTGAAATTGCCGTACTTAATATTTGTTCGAATCGTATCGTTAAACAAAACAACTTCCTGAGGTACAACTGCGATCTGTGAACGAAGTTGATTTAAATTTATTCTGCGTATATCATGGCCGTCGATAAGAACTTCTCCGTCAATTGGAAAATGGTATGCGGAGATAAGGTCAATCAGGGTACTCTTGCCAACACCAGACTCTCCAACTAATGCAATAATTTCTCCGGCTTTAACACTAAAAGAAATATCCTGAAGGACAGGCTTTTCTTTATCATAATAGAAATTTACATTCCTTAATTCAATGTCACCTCTCAAATCAAGATTGATTGCATTTTCTGGATGATAATTTTCTGTATCCATTTCCAAAATCTTTTCCGTTTCTTGGATATTTATTATTCCATTCTGAATAGTTTGCCAATTTCTAGCAATAGTCACGAATGGACCAAATATCATAGCAGCATAAGCATTGAATGCAAGAAGTTCTCCGAGAGTCATTACACCTTGCTGAATATAGTAAATTGAAATTATGAAAATAACTATTTGAGTAGCTAGTATTGTAAACCTTTGATATAGATTTAAAGTACCCCAAACTTGAGTGAGTTTCATCCACATCGGCACAGCCTTTTTTGTTTTTTCTGAAATCCTCACTTGCTCATACTCTTCTGCTGTCGCTTGCTTAACAGCCAAAGTATTACCAATGACATCATACGCATCTCCCCAAACAAATGATAAGTGATCATAATACTCCTTTTGGTATGCAGACAACGGCCTCACTTTACTTATCAAAACAAGAACATAAACAATTAAACCGACAAGCAGTAACACAGCCAAAACTGGTTTCAAAATAAATGCAATTGAGAGAGCAATTAATATGCTCAAAATCTGTGGGGTGAGATCAATAACGATTCTCCCAGCAATAGTTTCAAGAGCATTCGCAGCCATATTTATTTTATTTCCGATTTCCCCAATCTTATTCTTTTTATGAAAAGTCATCGGCAGATTTAATAGGAAACCAAAACCTTTTGAGAGATAGTCCAGCCAAATTGTATTAGACAAGTACTCACTAGTTAAATTAATTTTCCAATCCAAAACATATGTCACGAGTTGAACCAATGACCAGAGGATGAGCAGGGCTAGGTATAATGACAATACATAGCCAAAAATAGAGGTTGTTGAAGGCGTAAGAATTGAATCAAAGAATTTACCCGCGATATATGGGATAACACCATTACCGATAGCAGACAGAACCCCCATAACACTTAAAGTGACAATACTTTTTTTGTATTGCACCAAGTATTTAAGGAGGACCTTGAATCCTGTATACAAATTCGCTTTATTTATTTTTTGTATACCTTCTTTTTCACTCATTATTATGATAATTATTCAACTACACTACCTAAACCAGCGCTTAGACTATCGCTACTAACGTTTACTTATTATACTCCTCTTATACGTATCAAGATGGTCTAGTGCTATTCCAGTTCCCTTTACCACACAAAACAGTGCATCATCAGCAAGCCTTGCCTTTACCCCTATTCGGCGGAAAACAAGTTCAGGAAAATTTCTAAGCATTGACGTACCTCCCGTCATTATTATTCCTTGATCAATAATATCTGCTGCGAGCTCTGGTGGTGTTTCCTGTAATACGTCCTTGATCGCCTTTATCATATCCCTAAGTTCTTTAGAAATCGCTTTTACAATTTCATTTGTCTTTACTTCAGTAGAGCGAGGAAGGCCAGAAATGAAATCGCGTCCTTTTACTTGCATTGAAAGTTCTTCCTCAAGAGGAATTGCTGAACCAATTTTCATTTTTATATCTTCTGCAGTTTTGTCACCAATAGCAAGGTTAAAAGTTTTTTTAATATAGTCGGCGATGGCTGCATCAATGCGGTTCCCTGCACATTTTACAGAATTCGAAGCAACGATACCTCCAAGAGAAATCACCGCAACATCTGTTGTTCCTCCTCCAATATCCACCACCATATGCCCACAAGCCTCATGAATAGGTATGCCGGCACCGATAGCGGCTAGTATGGGTTCTTTCACCACATATGCATTACGAGCTCCTGCGCGGATGGCAGCCTCGATAACAGCACGACGTTCTGTAGAAGTAATTCCTGCAGGAACAGAAACCATCACTTCTGGTCGGAAAATGTTCCAACTTCCAAGCGCTTTGTTTATAAAATACCTAAGCATAGCTTCTGTAACTCTATAATCAGCAATAACTCCATCTCGCATAGGGCGATACGCGATTATATTGTCAGGTGTTCGGCCAATCATTTCCTTTGCCTCAATTCCTACAGCCAAAACCTTCTTGTCTTGCTCGGATACAGCAACAACTGAAGGCTCATTTAGAACTATTCCTTTTCCAGGCAAAAACACTAAAGTATTCGCCGTACCAAGGTCTATACCGAGTTTCTGGGAAAAGAATTTCATAGACGTATCATACCCTATTTTTGAATCTTTTCAATCAAAAACAGCCTATATCAAATTAATCACAATATTCTCAGCCTACTCCAGCTTTCCGAGGAAAACTTTCTGCAAAATATCAGTTTTCAATAGTTCGCTTGGCGTGCCATGCGCTATTACTTTTCCTTTATCAAGCACATATGCTCTATGTGTAATTTCAAGCAAAGATTTCAGATTATGTTCAACAACAAAAATTGCAGTTTTCCTTTTTTCATTAATTTCCTTTATTTTTGCAAATACTTCTTTGACAATTTTTGGTGCAAGCCCTAGAGATGGCTCATCTAATAGTAGAATTTTTGGATCAGTCATGAGCCCTCTGGCAATCGCTAACATTTGCTGTTGCCCACCAGAAAGTGTTCCAGATTTTGCTTTCAATTTCCCCTTAAGTGCCGGAAATATTTCGAGAACATTTTCTATTCTCTCTTTTCTTTCTGATACGCTTCGAATATTCCAACCACCAATTTCAATATTTTCATAAACAGTTAAATGACGAAAAACTCTTCTTCCTTGTGGCACAAATGAAATTCCCCTATCGACAACTTCATGTGACACTGGTATGAAATTTTTTCCTTCCCATGCAACAGTTCCAGATTCTATAGGCGCAAGGCCAAAAATCGCTTTCAGTATTGTAGATTTCCCAGCGCCATTCGGACCCATTAATGCAACAATTTCGCCTTCATCGATAGCGACCGATGCATCGTCAAGTGCCTTTACACCACCGTAGTGTACATGAATGTTTTTTAATTGGAGTAGGAGTTCAGTAGTGGGCATTTTATTTCACTTGTCAGTATTTTAGCACCTTTATTTCACCTCCACCACCTCGATAGAAACAATCTCTCCATCCTTGACTTGGTTGATAGAAATATCTTGTTTCCTTATTCCATCTTTGTCAAAGGCAATTTTTCCTGAGGCACCAATTGTGTTTGTGTTTTGTATATTTTTAAGCCACTCACCATTATTAATTGAATATGCATTAATTAATGTGTTAAACGAATCGTAGCCAAACTCAGTCCAGAATCCAGGGTCAGCAGAATATTTTTCATTATATTGCTTTACGAATTCACTTTTATCCCCATCCTTGAACCAAATTGAAATTGCGCCATCTATTACTTTTGTGTTTCCTAATATTCTTTTATAATCAGCAAAACCAGTTTGTAATTGTGCGTCATAAATTAATTGCCCCTTATAGCCAAGTCTCAATAACTCTTTTGTTAATAGTGCTCCATTCTCTGGACTATTCAACATAACCACGCCATCAAATTTTCCATTTACTATTTTATTTGCATAACCCCTCACTTCATCTTTCTTTGTAATTGAAAAGTCTTCGCTAATTTTTTGGTAGTTTTCCTTGAACACATTAAAGAAAATAGTTCCTCCAGGCGTCGTGTCATAAACTATAGCCAATTTAGAAAAATTAAACTTATTTGTCGAGTAATTTGCCAGAGCAATAATTCCATCGGCAGCGGCTGGGCTATTTTGAAATATATTATCTGGACCAATACCTACAGTCTGAATACCAATCTGCATAACAGGCACATCTGTTTTTGTTATTTCAGAATGTATCGCGTCAATGACAGGAGTTGAAACTGTTATGAAAGCATCAACTTTATCTATCCCGGATAATTTTTTATATGCAGATACACCTTTTGCAACGTTGAAACCATCATCTTCAACTACTAATTGGATTTTTAAATTTGGATGTGCTTTCGAATATGCATCCATCGCGACGTTGGCACCTTTGACTAGATTTTCACCAGCCGTTGAATACTCGCCAGACAGTGGCGCCATAAGTCCGATCTTAATTATCCCACCATTATTTCTACTATTTTCCCCGTTTACCCCTACAATTATTAATATTACAATTGCTAACGCGATACAAAGCCCGATTATTTTTGATTTCATATGATTTATCTTAGGTGTTGTAGGGCGAGGAATCAATATCCTAGTTGAAATTTGACTGAAATTTTGCCAAAATAGCCCCATGTAAAGCCCCGAGGGCACTTTGCAAAAGTTGACCAAAAATTGGTCACATATTAGTATGTAGGTATGATTGTTAATAAGGAGATCCCGCAAGATGCAACCAATATTTTGGGCTTGACGAAGTATGATAGAAAGATTCTTGAGGCTATTTCTGGTGTGGCCAAGCAAATTTCTACTATATCAAGGATAACAAAACTCCCAAGAACTTCCCTACTGTATAGATTAAGAGGCCTAGAAAAAAGAAAACTCGTCATGCCTGTCAAAAACGGCAAATTCACCCATTGGAAATCTAAGCTTCCTCTCCTATTACCGAAAATCCTAAATCAAGGCGTCACTGTCCTAAAAGGCAAAAACGAATTATTCAGCGTTTTTGAAAAAATTGTAGAACTACCTCGAAATTCGCGTGTATATGGCATTCAACCAGACAAATCGATTGTGCAAGCAATAAATAAAAACTCACTAGAGGAACTGTTGAAAATTAATAAGGTAATTAAAGATAAGAAATTGATTTTTGAAGGAATTGTGCACGAAAAATCTGTGGACACTTTAATCAGCGAACTTGGCAAACAGAAAGCTGGCGTAATATTTGATAGTTTCATTGGCCGCCTCGAGGACTATGCAAAAATCCCTGATGATTTTGCAAATGTAGAGTCTGAAATTTATATTTTCAATGGTTCAGCATACATCCTAAACTGGTCAAAAGAAATCGGCCTAGAAATACATGATCCGAGTATGGTTTCCTTACTCCTCGCAATGTTCTCTTGTGTAAAGGAATTGGGACAAAGGTATAGCCAAAATCAGAAAATGTCTAATCGTCTAACTTCTCCGCGTACAGCACCGCCTACCCCACCGCTTACTCCCCCAAATACGCTTCAATAACATCTCTTCGCGCAAGCACATCTGTCGGCACACCCTCTGCAAGTAATTCTCCTGAATCCAAAACATATAAATGATCGGACAACTCACGAATCAAATCCATATTGTGTTCCACAAGAACAATTGCCTTGCCATGTGTACGAAGTTCCTTCAAGACTGACACGACCACCTTCACCATTTCTGGAAATAGCCCGGCAAAAGGCTCATCAAAGAAAATCACTTCAATATCTCCTGAACCACTTTCTATCATTGCCAATACACGAGCAATTTCCAAAAGCTTTCTCTGTCCATAGGAAAGATTTTTTGCTAATTCACTTTTCTTTTCCCAAAGTCCAACTTTTTTCAAAACCTCCTCGGCTTTTTCCAAATGAAGTTTTGTATGCTTTTCAAAAAGCGATTTCCAAATGCTTCTTTCGGTAAGCACAACAAGAATATTATCGAGCACTGGCATTTGTTCAAAAAGTTTTACATCTTGAAATGTACGAGTCATTCCGTAAAATGGAATTTCGTGAGGAATAATTTTTGTAAGGTTTGTCGAACGGGAAACAACAACTGATCCTCCATCAATTTTATGCATACCAGTCAAAACATTTATTAGAGTAGATTTGCCAGAACCATTTGGCCCAACAATCGAAGTAATTTTACCCAATTCAAAAGAAAGGGAGAGCTTGTTTACCGCATACACCCCGTCAAAATGTTTTATTAAATTTTTTGTAGTGAGTATGGGCATGAGTTAATGGGTATGACTTAAGTAAATTATAGCAATTTACAGACAAAAAACCACCGCACTGAATTAATCTAAATTAATCAGGGCGGCAGGTCTTATCGTGAGGAAGTCACAAATCACAAAAGAGATGGCTCACATATCAGGATCTATCCCCCTTGCTACTCTGTGATCCCTAATGTACTGGATGAGCTTCTCGACTCCCGCCGAGCCAAAAAGCTCAAAAGTGTTTAGAACGCAAATATTTGTAAACGTTTTATCAGGAACCTCGCTTTGAACCTGGATTACGCAAAAAAGTTTTTCAGGGTTATACAACTCGACCAAGTCATCCTGACCCTGCACAAGAAAAACTTCTGCCACTTTCAAATCTTGAGTCTCGAGAAACTCGTGTTCGTACGCAAACATGTCAATTACCTCAAGGAAGCGGTCTGTAGAGATTCTAGGCTTAGGGATACAAATTGTAACTTTCATTGTTTTGGTTCCTTTCCTGATTTGATTTTCGTAACACTTATCCTGTTATATAACGTATTGTGTGAAGTTTAAATTTCAAAACAACGTAACTACCTGCTATTTACTATATTTTACAGCCACCCCATTCTTTATAACCTGCACCTCAACAGAGACATTTTCGACAGCATGATCTGAAGTAAATTTAACTGTACTATTTGGTGTGGTAAAAGAGTTGTTAACAATATATGAGGCAACTTGCGCTTTATCATTTGATCTCGCAATTCCTTGAGCAAGAACGTATACGGCATCAAAATACTTATCTGCAGATTTTGTAGGTACTATGTCGTATGCATTTTTATATAGTTCTGAGAACTCTGAACTTGAAACTTCCCAATTTAATATAACAACATTTTCTAGCAAGCTTTTATCACTTTCCTGTGCAAAGGAATCCTCTACTCCATTGTAGCTAATGAACTTTGGTGCGAATCCTAATTGCTTTGATTGAATGAGAAAATTCACTGGATCATTGCCAACCATATCAAGAAATACTGCTTCTACATTTTTTGCTTTTAACTTTGCAATAGTAGTTCGAAAATTGTTATCACCAATTTTTGCATATTCTTCATTAACAATTCCAGTATGACCGTTTTCCTTCATGACTACATCCAACGTATTTGCAATTTCATTTCCAAAAGTGGATTGAAAGTGAACTACTGCCAAGTTCTTTATATTTTCTTTTTGAATATACGTTTTAAGCTCTCTAATTACCTTACTGAAATCAGTGAGCATTACAAAACTATGTTCATTCAAATCAAAACCACCAGCAATTCGGAAATTTGAAGGTGAAATAAACGTTAATCTATTGTTTAATGCGAGTGGTATAAGAGGCTGAGCAGTAAAATCGAAAACACCTCCAATCACACCGTGGACCTTATTTATACTCAATAGCTTGTTATACGCAGAAACCGCCTCCTTACCATCAGTGTGATCATCTTCAATAACTAATTCAATATTTCTTCCATTGATACCTCCTCCATCGTTTATATTCTTAACAGCAAGTTCCATTCCATTCTTTGCGTATTCTCCCCAAGGTGCTGCGAAACCAGTCAAGGAAATTACGGCACCAATTTTAATTGGCTGATTGTTTGAAGTATTCTCCTTTTTTCCTTTGATGTTTACCACTATTAGAGCCACTATTAACACCGCGACAATTGCTATGATTATTTTTTTCATGTGTGTATGTGTATTTAATTATTTATTTATAACTTGCCATAAGTATACACGTGTGCTATTATATGTCTATAATACGGCGAAAAGCGAATAACTATGATAAATAATGATTTTTTAAATACATTAGGATTAAAACCTGTAATTCAAAAGGTGCTATTAGATATAGTCACACATGGTGAGTCAAAAGTTACTGATATCTCTTCCCGATTGAATATGCCGAAATCCTCTGTTTATGATGCCCTATCAACGCTGGTCAGTAAAAGTTTAGTAAATGAATACAGTGATGATAAGGGAAAATCATTTGGCATTTCAGACAAAGAACAACTTGCGAATGTGCACTCTGAAAAAATAGAGGAAATGAAAAAGGCACATGCTTCCCTACTCTCTTTCATTAGTAGTCACAATATTGAGGAAAACGTTGCAAAACCAAAAATTAAGTTCTATTCGGGATTAAACGGGATTAAACAAGCCTTTCGTGATATGCCATGGAGCGACAAATATAAGGAGACGTATATGTTGTGGCCTACAACAGATATGATTGAAATGGATGAGGATTTCTTTCGTTGGCATGGTACGCAACGCTTTAAACATGGGGTAATGATTTACGCAATTGAAAAACATGCAGATAGAAAATTACAAAACAAAAATCACGAATGGTTAAAAAATGACAGGAAAAGCAATCTTGTTGAAGTAAAATACTTACCAAAAAATGTTGATTGGAAAATGAGTTATTGGATATATGGAAATAAATGCCTTTTTGCTAGTGGAGGAAAAGAAAAAATTGCTTTTACAATTCATAGTAAAGAATTTTGCGACATGATGATGTTGATGTGGAAGGAAATGTGGAAAGTGGCAAAAAAATAAATTGAGTATGCTCACATTTTAGACAAAAAACACCGCATCGGAAAATGTCCAATGCGGGTGACTACAATAGCCGGCAAAAATGATGAGCCAACTTAGGACCAGGATTCTGGTGGAACACTCAGTAGTGGGTCGTGCGGCTCGACGTATGCAATGCCAAGTTCTGTGGCGACCTGGCGAAGACGCTCAACTGTCCCGCGATGGTCTGCGATCGCTTGATCCTGCAAAAAATCAATCATCGTGCCCTCAATCAGTGCCTCGTACCAACTCAGAGATGCACTGTGAAGCCGGACGAAAAGTGCAGGTGTGGGTTCCTCGGAAAAACTTTCCGTATCACTGGTAAATTGTGCCGCCACAATGCTTGCTACGACGATGGAAAGACCACTTGGGTTCCGACCATCTATCTTTGCCACCGATAAATCACCAGGCAAGTCAACTTACACAAGCGTGGCACCATCTGGCACATTGGTGGTAGTAATTGCCTCGATAATTTCCGCCTTTGTCATGTTGTTCATCATAAAATGAGCCTTCCGTCGTTTTCTTTGGGTTTAACTGTATGTTTACAAAAACAGTATCACTTCATGTCGGTAGAGTCAAAGGAATATACTTATTAAATAATGACCTCCTCCCCGCACTCCCGCATAGGCGTATGCGGATCGTACGGGGTATCC
>CAYXWP010000022.1:0-12860 GCA_964468845.1 uncultured Candidatus Saccharibacteria bacterium
TGCCATCTTCATACTTTACATCAATTAAGTGATGCAAAGGTATTGAACCATAACGAATCCTTGACATTTTAATCATTTTAATATATTGTATTGATTACTATTATGTACAGAAAACAATCAAATTCAGCCTCAAAAGGCTCATCAGGACCAAGATTTGGTGCTTCACGCCCAAGTCACTCATCTAGCCACTCACAGAGTCACTCAGCAGGTCACACCCCAAGTTATGGTTCAAATCCTAGACCAAATAGATCAGGAGGAGCTCCATATAGAGGTTCAAGTGGCACACCATTTCGCGGATCAGGCGGAAAGCGTTTTTCATCTGGAGGAAATAGAAGTAGAAATAGAGGACCACAGGGTGAAAACATTTCTCATGCACGTTTTATAAACAAAGCGACAATTACTGAAGAGGTAGAACATTTTGTTCCAGAACATAAGTTCGCGGATTTCATTATTGAAGAAAACCTAAAGGCGGGGATAATTGCTAAAGGATATACATTACCTACACCTATTCAAGACAGATCCATTCCTCATATATTAAAAGGACAAGATATTGTCGGTATTGCAAATACAGGTACAGGTAAGACTGCAGCCTTCCTTATTCCACTTATCGATAAAGTACTAAAAAATAGAAAAAATAAGATTTTGATAGTAGTGCCAACTCGTGAACTTGCTATTCAAATCCAAAATGAACTTATAGGCTTTACACGAGGAATGAAAATATTCTCAGTATGTTGCGTAGGAGGTGCGTATATTGGAAAACAACTTTCTGAATTACGTTATACAAATGAATTTATTATTGGAACTCCTGGACGTCTGAAAGACCTTATCGAAAGAAAGGCTATCCACTTGAATCAATTTACAACAATTGTTCTAGACGAAGCAGATAGAATGCTTGATATGGGATTCATAAATGATATGCGTTTCCTTATGGCTGGAATGCCTAAGCCAAGACATACACTCTTTTTCTCAGCAACTCTTTCTCCTGAAATTGAAAAGCTTATTGGTGAATTCCTACATGAACCCGTTAGAATCTCAGTTAAGACTCGTGATACAGCAAAAAATGTTGAACAAGATATTGTACGTGTCGCTAGAGGTTTGCATAAAATTGATGTTTTGAGAGAATTACTTGCTAAAGAAGATTTTACAAAAGTTCTTATCTTTGGAAGAACAAAACATGGAGTTGAAAAACTCTCACGTGCACTTATAGAAAAAGGATTTAAGGCTGAATCGATTCATGGAGACAAAAATCACAGTCAAAGACAGCGTGCCTTGAAGGGATTTAAGGAAAACATGGTACAAATTCTTTGTGCTACCGACGTAGCAGCAAGAGGTCTAGATATCCCTGATGTAAGCCATGTTATTAACTTTGATATTCCCGCTACTTATGACGATTATGTTCATAGAATTGGACGAACGGGGAGAGCGAATAAGAAAGGCAAGGCTTTGACCTTTGTTGACTAAAACTCTCTCTATAATCAAAATTACATTATAAATTTAATTAAATAAAAAAAGAAAATTACTAGGAAAACTAGTGATTTTCTTTTGTAATAAACTTACTCAGAATACGTATTTTAGGTATGACAAAGAATAAAGAAATTGCAGTTTTTGGAGGTGGCTGCTTCTGGTGTACCGAGGCAGTTTTTAGGATGCTTCGAGGTGTTTTGTCTGTTGAGTCTGGATATTCTGGGGGAAAGGTTGTATTTCCAAGTTATAAACAAGTAAGTAGTGGGGAAACTGGGCATGCTGAGGTTGTATATGTTGAATTTGATCCATTAATTATAGATTATAGAAATTTATTAACTGTATTTTTTGCCTCACATGATCCAACTACTTTGAATCGACAGGGAAGTGATATTGGCACGCAGTATCGTTCAATAGTTTTTTATACAACACCAAAGCAAAAGCAGACCGCGGAAAATATGATTAAGGAAATTAATGAGTCAAGTAAAGATGGTAAAAAAATAGTGACTGAAGTCACGCCACTCTACAAATTTTATAAAGCTGAAAATTATCATGATGATTATTATGCAAGAAATAAAAATGCTCCATATTGTCAGATAATAATTAATCCAAAACTTGAAAAAGTTCAGAAGCAATTTGCTGATTTGCTGGCAAGTAACGACTAAAATGAAAATTCGGTTAATTATCAGTAATTCATCGTTTAAATATTATATTTAATAAAATGAAAAAATTAACATCTGAACAACAAAAAGTATTAAAAGAAAAAGGAACAGAGCTTCCTTATAGTGGAAAGTATGTCCGTAAGACTAAAGATGGCACATATTTTTGCGTTGCCTGTGGCAATGCAATCTTCTCTTCTGACAATCAGTTTGACTCAGGAACTGGTTGGCCTAGCTTTGATCAGGCGATAGAAGGCTCTGTTAAAGAAGTAGGAGACCCTGATTCAGAGTTATCAAGAACAGAGATATCATGTGCAAATTGTAACTCACATCTTGGGCATGTATTTGATGATGGGCCTACGATGACGGGCAAAAGATATTGTGTAAACTCAATTTGTTTGGATCTTGAGCCAGAATCGGATTAACTATTATTTCTTTAGCAAAATTGTTTGCAATTGAAATACTTGTGCTGTAGACTAACCCGATAATCAACAGTTCCTTGTGAACTAAAATCTCATTGAGAAAGGTTTCGTTGTGAAGAAAAAGAAACAACTACTGATAGTTTTTGGTGGCTTTTCTGGAGCGGGGAAGACGAGTGTTGTTGAGTGCTTGCTCAAATACTTTGGTTCAAGGTTTGCGCGTGTCATAACCACAACGACTCGACCTCCAAGAAAGGGAGAAAAAAACGGCATCGACTATATTTTCTTGTCAGAAAATGACTTTGATCAAAAAGTGGACAATGGGGAATTTTTTGAGCATGCGACTGTTTATGGACATCGTTACGGCACACTCAAACAGTCCGTTGACGGGATACTAGGAGTCAAAAAGCATGCCATTTTAAATGTTGATTTTCAAGGCTTTGTGTCATTGAAGAAGACTGGAGCCTTGTCTGGAATTACCTTGGCAACACTTAGTTTCTTTGTCACTGTCCCTACCTTTGATGTTTTGGAGGAACGCCTTCGACGACGAGCTAAAGCGGATGGTACTTCAGAGGCAGTCATCTTGCAAAGACTTGCAGAAGCAAAATTAATGGTGTCACAAATGGCGTTTTATGACTGCACAATCGTAAACTTGGTACTTGGTGAGGCTGTGATGAGTGTACTCGACATCATCGAAGTTGCTGAAATGTTATAAACCCGCGCATGTTGCGTTGGGTTTATTTTTTATGATATTAATCTGTTTGATATAAAACTATATGATACGACTTATTTATCTTATGAGCGAAGCGAATTAGAGAAATAGAAGTGCCCTTGTGGTATAATCCATACATGGAATTATTAAATATGGAGTCGTTGCCTAAAGCTCTAGCCTTCGACTTGGACGGAACTCTGGCGCCTAGTAAGGCTCATTTAGAGAGTGATATGGCAGAAGTTCTTACAAAATTATTGAAATATTTACCGTTGGCGGTAGTATCTGGTGCTTCAAAACAGCAATTTGAATCACAATTTTTAAATTATTTAACCTCAAGGGACATTAATTTTTCTAATTTATATATTTTCCCTGAAAACGGGGCCTCGCTTGAGGTCTATAAAGATAATAAGTGGGTAGTTCAATATGACGATAAGTTTAATGAAAAAGAAGCTGAAGATATTTTTCAAGTTTTAGATAAAGTCATAGCAAAATACTCACTTTCAAGAGACTTGGGTTATGGAGATTTAGTCGAAAACCGTGGGGCACAGATTACTCTATCTGCTTTAGGACAAGAAGCCCCGCTAGATTTAAAAGAGAAATGGGATCCTGATCAAGGGATTCGTACTCAAATTAAAAATGATTTGGATAAGATGTTGCCTGGGCATGAAATACGAATTGGTGGTGCAACATCGATTGATATTACAAAAAAAGGCGAAAACAAAGCATTGGCGATAAATAATTTCCTAAAAATATTAAATATTTCAAAAAATGAACTTATATTTTTTGGAGACGCTTTGTTTCCAGGGGGAAATGATGAGATCGTCGAAGAAACAGGTGTAATTTGCCATAAAGTTAGTAATCCACAGGACACAATCAAAGCGCTTCGTGCTATACTTCAAGCGTATGAAGAAACTAATCGACAATAGACCTTGGGGTAATTTTGTAGAATATACCCACAATGAATCAACTACAGTAAAGATCCTTACAATTCTTCCGCATCAGGAGTTGTCTTTACAATATCATGCTCACAGAAAAGAGTTTTGGAGAATTTTGAAGGGTCATCCACGTCTAGTAATTGGAGAAAAAAAGGTCGAAGCTAATCCTGGAGATGAATTTGAAATCACTGAGGGTCTTCAACACCAAATATCAGCTAATGATGACGAAGTTGAAGTGTTGGAGATATCGTTTGGTGATTTTGATGAACAAGATATTGTGCGGATAACAGATAAGTATGGGCGTGCTTAGAAAAAAATGACAGTTAAAAAAGTTTCAAGAAAAATTAATCCTAAATCGGAATTGGAGACCAAGAGTATATTACTTGCGTCTGTATTTTTTGAAGGCAGAATTGGTTTGCTCGAAAGAGAAGCAAAAACAGGTGCACATTTTAGATTTTCATGGAGTGATGATGGCATTGTATTTACGATAGATTACGAAGAAGTAGTTTTTTCAAATGGATTGGTCAATCATAAGGCTGAGCAATGCAGTGATTTTAGATTTTCCAGTACTGGGGGAAAGACTTATGTTTCTTATATCAGAACTGTTAAGGATAAGACCTTTAGAGTGGTTGCTGTGTGCAAAGATATTTACGAATGGGAGGTATTATCCGAGGTTCCTTCTAAAAAATTTGAATCAGTATTAGTTTCTGATATAAAAGCAAAAAAGACACAGATTTTATATGAGGGAGGCTCATTTATTAAATGTCTAACTTCAAATAATTGGGAAGAATGGTCTGACGATGGTTCTCTGCTTTTTACTACGAGACATGACCGTTTTGATAGGCATACAATAAAATTATTGGGTAGTTTCGTTTCCGATAAAGGGATATTAGTTTTTTATGAATCTTTAATCTATAACAAAGACACATATCAGCCTGCAATAGGTCTGGTTATTTTTGATATAAAAAATCCAAGAAAGATAATATGGCGTTCCGCTGACCCGATTTGGAAAAGTGACATATCTTTTTCTAAGGATAATATATGCGAGTCACTCGGAATGGTAGTTAGAGATCAAGACATTTTTTTCTTTTTTAGTATTGATAACACTCTGATAACAGTCAGTATATTAGAGAGTGATATATCTTTACATATACCAATTGTTACAGTTAAGACATTAGTTAAGCACAAGAAAAATCCAATAATCAGTCCTCACTCACATAATAGTTGGGAAAATGAAGCCATATTTAATCCTGCTACTCTAGTAGATGATAGAGGTCATATTCATCTTATTTACCGAGCAATTGGGTCTGATGGAGTATCTCGACTCGGCTATGGTTTTAGCGAGGACGGATTGCATTTCAATGGTAGATTAGATGTTCCAATATTTGCGATGGGGAATCCACGAGAGACGAAAATAATGAAAATTTATGATCCAAAATTATACCCATCAGGCGGAAGTTGGGGTGGTTGCGAAGATCCTCGTGCGGTTAGAATTGATGGAAGAATTTACATAACATTCAATGCATTTGACGGTTGGGATTTTATACGAATTGCTGTCGTTTCAATTGATGAAAAAGATTTTTTTGATGGAAAGTGGAAATGGAGTAAGCCAATGTTGATTTCTCCACCAAGACAAATTAATAAGAACTGGGTTCTGTTTCCTGAAAAGATAAATGGAAAATTTGCAGTTTTGCACAGTATATCTCCAAAAGTACAAATAGATTTTGTAAAAAATATGGAGGACCTTAGTAAAGGGAAATATGTAATAAAAAGTCAGTTCAAACAAGATCCAACTAAAAAGGGCTGGGATACTTGGGTTCGTGGAGTTGGTCCACCACCGCTAAAAACAGAAAAAGGTTGGCTTATCTTGTATCATGCAATGGATAAGCGTGATCCAGATAAATACAAGCTTGGAGCGCTACTTCTAGACCTAAAAGACCCACAAAAAATTATTTCAAGGTCAATTGAACCAATTCTTGAGCCAGAAATGTGGTATGAGAATGATTGGAAGCCCGGGGTTGTGTATTCCTGCGGTGCCTTGATTAAGGACGATATGCTGTATGTGTATTATGGAGGAGGAGACAAGCATGTGTGCGTTGCCACTTCACCAATTCAAAAAATATTCGATAAATTAAAATAAAATCCAAATAAAATCATGTTTTCTCCAAAAAGATCAAAACATAATCCAATAGTAAAACCAAATCTAGAACATGATTGGGAATCGTACTCTACTTTTAATGGATGCCCGATCGTGAAGGGTCGCGATACAGTTTTACTGTATCGAGCACAGACAATGCCTCAGAAATTCGAGTCAACTACATTTTCTATGTCAACAATTGGAAAGGCGGTTGAACAGGCTTCTGGAAAGTGGAATGTGCAAGGACAATTTATTACCCCCGTTGAATCTTGGGAAAAATTTGGTTGTGAAGATCCTAGGGTAAATTATCTCGATAAAAAATACTATATATTCTATACAGCCCTAGGACTTTTCCCATTTCGTGGAGATGGAATAAAAGTTGCGGTTGCTATTAGTAAGGATTTAAAAACAATCGAGGAACGCCATTTGGTGACACCCTTTAATGCTAAGGCAATGTCACTCTTTCCTGAAAAAATAAATGGAAAGTATACCGTGATTTTTGCTGCGCATACTGATGATGGAAATCTTGCAAAAATTTCATTGGCACAGTTTTCAAAAATTGAGGATTTGTGGAGTGAGGGAAAATGGAATGAATGGCATAGCAATATAGATGGCCACGCATTGCAAATTCCAAGAAAAGATTCTGAGCAGGTTGAGATAGGAGCCCCACCGATAAAAACTCCTTATGGTTGGTTATTAATTTACTCGCATATTAAAAATTATTTTACTGAGCATGATAAAATCTTCGGTGTCGGTGCTGTCTTGCTTGATTTAAAAAATCCACAGAAAGTTATAGCTCAAACAAAGAACCCATTTCTACTTCCAGAAACTGAATATGAAAAAAAGGGAACTGTACCAAATATAATATTTCCTTCAGGTGCAATCCTAGAAGGTGATTCCCTCAAGGTGTTTTATGGTGGTGCAGATACGGTTTGTGCATACGCCGAGTTGTCGTTGATGGGCCTCATTTCCTCAATGAATTTTTTTGATTCTGATAATATGCACAAAAAATTAATTGCATATAAAAGCTCACATACATTCTTTAGATTATCTAGTGAACCTATTTTAGCGCCGAGAGCAGATCATCCATGGGAATCGAGAGCAGTTTTTAACCCTGCGGCTTTGGAAATTGATGATACAGCGTATATTCTTTACAGGGCCATGTCTGAAGACAATACTTCCGTTATCGGTTATGCAGAATCTTATGATTTAAAAAATATTAAAATCCGAGGATCACAACCAGTGTATACACCAAGGGCTCCATTTGAAGAAAAGAGAATTCCTAATGGTAATTCGGGATGTGAAGATCCGCGTCTGACATTGATTGATAATAGGGTGTATATGGTCTACACGGCATTTAATGGTGTCGATTTGCCACATATCGCTCTAACATCAATTGCTGTGGAAGATTTTACTTCTAGTGTGTGGAAATGGACTGAGTCAATAGTTATAAGCAATGATAATGTGGATGATAAAGACGGAGCTTTGTTTTCTGAAAAAATAAAGAATAATTATGCACTTATACATAGAGTAAATCATTCTATTTGCATTGACTATTCACCTACCTTAGAATTTAAGAATAGGAATAACTATAAAAATAAGACAATCATAGAACCAAGGGTTGGCATGTGGGATAGTCGCAAGGTTGGAATTGCAATGCCACCGATGATGTCTGAACATGGCTGGGTTTTGATTTATCACGGTATTGGAGAGGACGGGGTATACAGAGTGGGTGCCGCCTTGCTCGACATGTCAGATGCTGAAAAAGTCATAGCCCGTACAGCAAGTCCAATATTTGAGCCAGAAACTGAATATGAGAAAATGGGGCAGGTAAACAACGTCGTATTTCCTTGTGGAGCGGTGGTAAAAAATGATATCCTCTATATATACTACGGAGAAGCAGATACTGTAATTGGGGTGGCGACAATGAAATTGAAGGATTTGTATGTAATTCTAGGAGTGGTATAGTAAGTAATATACTAAAAAAATGAAAAAGACTATTATTGCTATTATCGTTATTGTTATTCTCGCCGTTATCGGTCTAGTTGTCTATTTTAATGTCTCCAATAATGTTGATATTTCTGTATTACCTACGGACAAGAGTAATTTGATAATTGTGGCTTCGCCAATTAAGGATTCTAAAGTCTCTTCACCGCTTACGGTTTCTGGGCGTGCGAGGGGTACATGGTTTTTTGAAGGAAGTTTTCCAATATTTTTGACAGATTGGGATGGCAAAATAATTGCAGAAGGTCACGCTTCAGCGCAGGGGGATTGGATGACAGATGAATTTGTAAAATTTGTTGGAAATCTTCAATTCGATAAGCCTGCATATGGCGAAAGAGGTACTCTTATCTTTAAAAAAGATAATCCATCAGGGCTACCAGAGCACGATGATGCCTATGAAATAACGGTGCTTTTTAAATAAAAATCAAATAGGATAATTAAGTAAGAAGAATAAGTAAAAAAATGACTGATATTGTAAAAAATTTTGCGCCTATAATTTTAAACGAAATTAATAATTCGAATAATGTTTTATTGCATTGTCACCCATCACCAGATCCAGATAGTGTAGGATCAGCTTTGGCTATGAAATTTGCGATAGAAAGCATGGGGAAAAAGGTGACTTTAATACAGGGTGATAACGAGATTCCGAAAGCTTTTGATTTTCCTGGCGTTAATACAATTTTGAAAAAGTCTTATGGAGAGGTTGATACTACAAAATTTGATTTGTTCATTGCTCTAGACTCTGGAGACAAGGGAATGATTACTAATAAGCAAGAAGTAATTTTCCCAGAAAATATGCGGGTCGTTGTTGTCGATCACCATGTGAGTAATGTAGGTTATGGACAAATTAATTGCATAGACGCGACATATCCAGCTACCGCTCAAATACTCTACGATTTATTTTTTGAAATGGGTATAAAAATGACTCATGATATTGCTATCAATTTACTGGTTGGTATTTATACAGACACCGGTGGTTTCCAATATGGAAATATTAACGCAGATACTTTTAAAATTGCAGGTGTACTATCGGAATTCGCCACTGATTTTAAAAATGTGATTTTTACTATGAATAATAGCAATCGCAAAGAGAAACTGCTTTTTGAAGGATTGGCACTTTCCTCGCTAAAAGATTATCACGACGGTCAATTAGCAATTGTTTCAGTAACAAATGACCAGTTGATCGATAGTGGAATAGGCGAGGGAGATTATCATGCATCAGACATTGTTAATACTGTAAAATCGGTAATAGGTTTTAATATTGCAGCTTCATTGATCGAAAGAAAAAAAGGCGAGGTTAAACTGAGCTTTAGAACACGTGACAAAGATAGATTTGATGTTTCAAAAATTGCCGTTGCTTTGGGAGGTGGGGGTCATAAAGGAGCAGCAGGCGCAGTATTAAATATGACCATGCAAGAAGCAATCGATAAAGTGGTAGAAACAGCAAAAATAATATATAATCTTTAGTCTATGAATAAAAATTTAAACATTATAATCATAATTATAGTTGCAATTTTAGTCGGAGGATATTTTATTTTACCTTCTTCGCCTGAAGAAATTAAACAAGGTGTTTCTGCTACATCTTCCTCATATTCGACTTCCACACTTCCTACACCATCTACGTCCGAGAATACAGTTGAACAAATTGCAACCACAACATTAATAAAACAAACAAAAAACAATATGCACACAATAACTATAGAAACAAACAAAGGTAAAATAGTATTTGAGACCTATGATTCTGATGCTCCAAATGCTGTAAATAATTTCATTAGTCTTGCAAATAAAGGCTTCTACAAGGATGTAATCTTTCACAGAGTGATTAAAGGCTTCATGATTCAAGGAGGTGATCCTACTGGTACAGGAAGAGGTGGTCCTGGATACACTTTTGATGATGAGCTAAATCCCGCAACAGCTTCATACAAGACAGGTTATAAAAGAGGTGTGGTAGCAATGGCAAATGCAGGGCCAAATACAAACGGTAGTCAATTCTTCATAATGCATCAAGATACACCACTTTCAAATGATTATACAATCTTTGGACATGTAGTATCTGGAATGGATGTTGTTGATGCCATTGCGAATACTCCTACTGCACCTGGCGATAGACCTGTAAGTCCTATCTCTATGCAGAATGTTACTGTTGTGGATAAGAAATAAGCTGTTCGTGATACAATATATTCATTATGAATATACAAAATCTTCAATTTGTTTTGATTCTCGTCTCTCTTCTTGTTGGTATAATTTCTGCAATTTATTTTTATCTCTCAACTGATATCTTCGTAAATATCCTGAAAAAACCATTAAGGTTAATTTCATCTGGAATGATTGTTATTTCATTTGGAATATTAATGGCGGTTTTCATTACTTTCTATCAGAATCAAGGACAGCAAATATTATTGTTCAATATACCAACTTCTGCATTTATCTTTTTGATATATATCATTGGTTCAAGCTTAATATTCTCTGGCGCTCGTCAATTTACTCGTAAGTCGATTCAGTAATTTATACTCTATACTCTAATAATCTATGGCCCAAGATAAATACAGTGCTGTTTGGGTATCTCACTCGTCAATGGGTGATTTTCTGAAATGTCCAAGAGCATACTTTCTAAAAAATATATATAAAGACCCAAAAACTGGAAAAAAAGTTGGAATTGTGAATCCAGCACTTTCTTTGGGCTCGGCTGTTCACGATGTGGTTGAGGGTTTGGCAAAATACAAGGCTCAAGATAGGCCACTTATACCTGTTTTTGAACAATTTGAAAAAGTCTGGACAAAATTTTCTGGTAAGAAGGGTGGTTTTACCAATGTGGATGAAGAAAATGAAGTCAAGGAGAGGGGAATACAAATGATAAAAAGAGTGAAGGAGAATATGTCTCCGCTTCTCCTTAAAACTGTTAAGCTAAAGGAGGGTAAAAACGGAATGCCACCAAATTATTTTTTATCAGACTCAGAAAATATTATTCTTTGTGGAAAAATAGATTGGTTACAGTATTCTGAGGAGGATGACAGTGTCCACGTCCTAGATTTTAAAACTGGAAAAAATGAAGAAAGTGGAGAGTCTCTACAGTTGCCAATTTATCAGCTTTTGCTGAAAAATTTGCAGAAAAGAAAGGTGAATGGTGCCAGCTATTGGTATTTGGATAAAGATGATAAACCTAAGCCTGTAGATCTTCCAGATGTCGATGAATCCTTTGAAAAAGTTTTTAGTGTTGCTATGCAAGTAAAAAAGGCTCGAGAGAATAAAGAATTTTTGTGTCCAAATGGCGAAAAAGGTTGTTTTGCCTGCAGAGATTTTGAAAAAATATTGAAAGGGGAGGCGGAATACATTGGTCCAGGGGATTGGCAGGATTTGTACGTAGTTTTGTAGATTGCATATAAAAATTGTGTTGTAATTATATTAAAATTACACCACACCACAGGAGTACGGTAATTACTAGTCCACCCACCCAGTGTTTTGACTCAATGTCAAAGTAATGAGTAAAAGGTGGTGAGTCTTGTATTGAGTGTACAATATACGAAGCAGGAGCTAATCAACCTGTAACAAAGCAATATGACAGAAGTAAAAAAGCCAGCTCAGCCTGTGGCACCACAAGCTCCAAAAGCTTAAATGGTGTCAAAAGGTTAGCAAAAAGCCCACGATTGATCACCGTGAGCTTTTTGTTTTGTAGCCGATACACTTTATTGCAAATTCAGTATAATTTTTTTATGTATAAATGAAATTGAAAAAATATAAGCTAATATGGTCGTAGTAATCGATATGTAGTCAGCAGTAAATATCATAATTAGGAAAAACTGAAGAATTGAAAAGTAGAGTATTATTTTTTTAAATTTTTCACTATTCAAGACTGTTTTTCGAGATATATATGAGAAAGCATAATAAATACCAATTAAACCTGCCACTAAGTTAATCACTGCAAGTGTGACTGAAAAATATATAGAATGATGGCCAATTGCTTTTAAGATATCTTCATTTCTTAATGCTACTGTTATTGACCAAATAATACCAAAAACAATATTTGCTACCGCTACAAATATCCAATAATGTATAAATACAATCAACACACTTTTGGTTATATTGTTTTCTTTTTTTTCTAATATGTTATTTTTCTTTTCATCCATATAATTTACTCTACCTTAAACACCTTATTTCCTCTGTAAACCGCTTTCTTACCAAGTTCCTCCTCAAGTCTCAATAGTTGATTGTATTTTGCAACACGGTCTGTTCTTGAAAGTGAACCAGTCTTTATTTGCCCTGTTCCTGTTCCGACAACAAAATCTGCAATAGTTGTATCTTCTGTTTCTCCTGAACGATGTGAGATGATAGAAGTATACCCAGCTTTCTTTGCCATATTTATTGAATCAATTGTTTCTGAAACTGTGCCAATTTGATTTAATTTAATTAAAATGGAATTTGCTACATTCTTTTCAATACCCATTTTCAACCTATCAATGTTTGTTACAAACAAGTCATCGCCGACAATTTGGATTTTCTTACCAAGCTTTTCTGTCATCATTTCATATCCAGCCC
>CAYXWP010000023.1:0-12746 GCA_964468845.1 uncultured Candidatus Saccharibacteria bacterium
CTGCAGCGATAACTGTAATCTTTACTTCATTCTTCTTTAATTTGTCATCTCGAACAGTTCCGAATATAACTTTTGCAAGAGGGTCAACTGATTCTGTAATAACTTTAGCGGCATCTTGAATTTCGAACATTGTTAGGTCTTCGCCTCCAGCAATAGAGAAGAGAACACCCTTTGCTCCATTGATTGATACATCGAGAAGTGGGGAATTGATTGCAAGCTTTGCAGCTTCGATTGCTCGGTTTTCTCCTGAAGCAGAACCGATTCCCATTAGGGCTGGTCCAGCATTTTCCATAACTGTTCTGATGTCTGCAAAGTCTATGTTAATAAGTCCTGGAGTTGTAATCAAATCAGAAATACCTTCAACTGCTTGGCGAAGGATTTCATCACACATTGAGAAAGCATTTTTTACTGTTGTGTTTTTATCAATAGTAGAAAGAAGTCTGTCGTTTGGAATAACAATAATAGCGTCAACTTCTTTTCTAAGTTCATCAAGAGCTAGGTCTGAAATTTTTGATCTCTGTTGTCCTTCAAAGAAGAAAGGCTTTGTAACCACAGCGACTGTAAGCGCACCAAGCTCCTTTGCTGTACGAGCGACTACTGGACTTGCTCCACTACCTGTACCTCCTCCAAGTCCGCAGGCGACGAAAATCATATCTGCACCTTTCAAAGCTTCTTGGACTTCTTCTTTCGTTTCTTCAATAGCTTTTTTACCCATTTCTGGATTCATTCCAGTTCCAAGACCGCGAGTTAGATTTTTACCAATATGAATTCGCTTCTTTGCTAATGAGTGATGTAAATCTTGCGCATCAGTATTAATAGAGATAAAGTCAACGCCCTTAACCTTAGAGTTGATCATGTGGTTTATAGCGTTCTTTCCGGATCCTCCTACTCCGATTACTTTAATTCTTGCGAATGCTTCAATGTCAGGGGTAATGTTAGGCATGCCCAAATCTTATCAGATAATTATAATTAAGGCAAAAATTGCTTAAGCCATGCTTTTATGGTCTTTTTTGAGCTTTCAAATATCCTTGCGCTTGAGTCTATTGGGGTATCCTCATTGGCATGTGTACCTAAAATACATAGTCCGTATGCAACTGCCCAAGTCGAGTCTCTGTAACTTTGTTTTTCTTGTAAACCAAGATGAACGACACCGATTCTCGATGGAAGTTTGAGAGAAACCTTTGCGAGCTCTTCAATATTTGTTAGACCAGAACCTCCACCGGTGATTATTATTCCAGCAGGGAGTAATTCATTCCTTCCAATTTTTTTAAGATGAGCTTCAATCAATTCAAAGATGTCTGATAGTCTGGCAAATATTATTTCTTCCAATTTTTTGCGAGGATATGAGCTTCCTGTTATCGCACCAATTTTAATTTGTTCTGCTTCCTCAAGTGGAACCTTCAATCCAAGTGCAATATCATTTGTTATATCGGTTGAACCAATTGGAAATATTTCTAGAGACACAGGAATATTGTTTTCAAAGACAGCAATAGATACAGTCTCTGCACCAATGTTTGCAAGTACACAACCTGCAATTTTCTGTGACTTTGTAAGCGTCACAAGACTTGCTGCGATAGGGGAAGCCATAACATCTTGAACACTTATCCCAACTTCTTCTATTGCTTGTATTGTGTCATTTAGATGGTGCTCAAGGCAGGTTATATAAAGGGTCTTTACTTCAAGTCTGTTTCCCTTCATTCCTTCGGGTTTCCCAAGGGCGATCTTTCCATCAACTTTAAAGTGTAAAGGTATTGAGTGAATAATTTTTTTGTTTAGAGATGCATTGGCTGGTATGTCCTTTTCACATTGCTCTTGGACTTTCTTTACGTCTAGGGCTGTGATTTCTGAATCAGCTCTAGAGATAATTACAGAACTTGTAGAGGTAGTACTACTTAGACCAATACCGCCGATAGACACAAAAGCTTTTTTTACTTTTACATCTGCATGTGATTCAGCTTTTTCAACAGCCTCCTTTATACTATTTGTGACATCTTGAATGTTTACTATATATCCATGCCTTAGGCCTCGAGCTTCAGCAGTACCAACTCCAATTATTCTGGGGAAGCCTTTTTCATTTTTTTCTTGCGCATTAGCAATAACCACTTTGATGTGGTAAGTTCCGATATCAATTCCAGTAATTATATTTCGTGACATTTAGTCAGAAACTCAAATGCCAAACTTTTTTCGGAAACGAGTTTCTATACTCTCCATTGTACTACCATGATCGAATCCTTTCAAATGCACTAAACCGTGGATAAGTAGAAAACCAAAAAAATTTTCATAACTTCGGTCAAATTTCTTTGCTTCAAGTTTTGTCATTTCTGGATTTATATAAATTTCTCCAAATGAATCTGAAAGAGGGAAGCTTAGAATATCGGTTGGTTTGTTTATATCTCTGTACTCTCTATTTAATTTTTGAATTTCTTTTTTTCCAACGATAATTACAGATAGCTCATACTTTTTTCCAAGTATGGCGTTTTTCATTTCAACAAAAGCCAAACTAGGGAGTTTGGCTTTTGTGGTGTTTGTTAGGTTAAACGAGATATCCGACATCTTACTTTGAGAATCTAGATGTTTTTTCCTGCATTTTTCCGAGCTTGATAAGTTCTTGAATTTCCGCCTTTCTTTTTATGGTTTTTAAGGTCTTCATTTTTGTCTTGTATGGCGACAATCCACGTATATTGTATCTAAGGCTACGAACTCTAGGAAGAATTCCAGAACCTTGTACCTTTTTTGTAAAACGGCGAAGAACACCCATACTATTCTCGGTTCCGTTTCTTTTGATTTCTACATTTATCATAGGTTTACTATAGTATCACACACCATATTATTTCTCAATAGGTCTAATTCGCCGGCAAGAAATCTAAAGTTTTCTTGTCCAAGTCTGCTCCTGCAACTTTGAATTTGATAGGATCCCCAAGTGTAAATCTCTGTTTGGTTTTTTGTCCAAATATAGAATATGTCTTTTTGTCGAACTCATAGTAATCATCTCCGATGTCTCTTATCTTAATCATTCCTTCTGATTTTGTTTCCTTTTCCTCAACGTATAGACCCCATTCAGTAACACCGGAAATACTACCTTCAAAAACTTGTCCTATTTTGTCAGACATATACTCTACTTGTTTTAGTTTCTTTGATTCTCTTTCTGCACCAGCTGCATCTATCTCCCTCGCCGTAGATTTTTCGGCAATATGTTGGAATTCAACGATTTCAGTATCACCAAACGGTTCATTGTGTAAATGTCGTTGCAAAATTCTTTGAATCAATAGGTCTGGATATCGACGAATAGGGGAAGTGAAATGCGTGTAATAGTCGAAAGCAAGACCAAAGTGTCCAATATTTTTTGTTGAGTAAACTGCCTTTTGCATTGAGCGAATCACAGCAGTACTTATAAGTGCTTCGTGTGCAGTGCCGTCGATTTGTTTTAATAGAGACTTTATATCATGTGCCGTAACCTTTCCTTCCTTTGTATTTAGGTGATATCCAAGTGCTTTTACAAAGGTTGAAAGGTCGGACATTCTTTCTTGGTCAGGAATATCGTGGATACGGTAGATAGAACCAGTATCTTTTTTGCCCTTTCTTTTAATTGAATCAAAAATATGTTTTGCTACCTCTCGATTTGCAAGAAGCATGTACTCCTCAACCAGTTTGTGCGTATCTAGTCTAGCCTTTTTATATACACCAATTGGCTTGCCATTTTCATCAAGCTTAAATTTTATTTCTTCTTGTTCGAATTCTATTGCACCTTTTTTAAATTTTTCTTTCTGTAAAATCTTTGCAATTTCATTTAACTTATTTAACTCAGGGAAATATTGTCCTGACTTGGCAGTCAAAACCTCTTGCGCATCTTCATATGTGAAGCGGTGATCAGAGTTAATAATTGATTTTCCAAAAGCTCTCTCAAGCACTTCGCCTCTGTCATTCATAACAAACCATGCAGAAAAAGTTAGTTTATCTTCATGTGGGTTTAGACTGCAGACATCATTTGATAGGACTTCTGGAAGCATGGGAATAGTTCTGTCTACAAGGTAAATAGAACAACCACGCTTCAACGCTTCTTTATCTAAAGCTGACCCCTCAATCACATAATGTGAGACGTCTGCAATGTGTACACCTATTTCATATTTTCCTGTACCCAAATCCTTAAATGATATTGCATCATCAAAATCCTTCGCATCAAACGGGTCAATAGTGAAGGTTAATGTATTGCGAAAATCTTTTCTCTTTGGAATTTCTGTGTTTATATCTGTGATTTTGTTTATATCAATTTCATCTGCTTCATTTTCAACTTGTGCAGGAAAGCCAATCTCGAAACCTCTTTCAAGTACTATACTCTCCATTTCGACATTATTATTTCCTTTCCTTCCGATAATTTTAATAATTGTACCAGTCGGGTTTTTCTTAGAGTCAGTCCACTCATCCATTTTTACATAGACTTTGTCGCCAATGGAAACTTTTTCTATATCCGAAGGGGAGAGAACAATAGAGGCATATGCTTTTTTATCATCGGGATATGCAGTAAGCACGCCCTCTCTGCTGTCAATTGTGCAGACGAAAGAATCTCGAGCCCTCTCGATTATTTTTATGATCTCTGCCGTTTGCTGGCCTTTTGAGTTTTTTTTACCAAGTCGGATTTCTACAGTATCACCGTTTAAGGCCGTATTTAGCGTTCCTTCCTCGATAATTATGTCTTTCTCAGCATTTTTTGGATCCTTCACGAAGCCCATACCTTTGCGGTTGGTCATGATTGTCCCTATTAGTATTTTTTGTTGCATTGCTTGCTTTTTCACTCGACAACTATAACTCATATTGTACCAAGTATCAACCTGCTGGTTGCCTTTTTTTCATAGGTCTGATAGTATAGCTCCCATGTTAATGATTCGATTACAACGAGTAGGAAGAAAGCACGAACCGGTATTCCGTCTGGTTTTGACTGATTCAAAAAATGGACCAAAAAGTGGTAGATATTTAGAAGTACTTGGTTCTTTTGATCCACGTCTTGATAACAAGATAGAGAATTTCAATATTGCTAAAATAAAGGAGCATGTATCAAAGGGAGCAAGACTTTCTGATACTGTTCACAATTTCCTTGTTTCAAAGAAGGTAATTGAAGGAAAGAAAATCAACACTCTTCCAAAGAGAACTCCAATAAAGAAAGAGGAAGCTAAAGTAGAGGAAAAGAAGGCTGAGACACCTGCTCCGGCAACTGTGTAAAACTCATTTTGAATCTTTAACTCATCACGGTACAATATGTACTGTAGTGTTGTTTGATTATAAGATAATAAGAAAACAGATATGAACAATAATGATCAGCAGTTTTTAGATTTTGTCGTTAAGTCATTGGTAGATAATCCTAATGATGTAAAGATCAACCGTACAGTTGATGAGATGGGAGTCCTTATGACTCTTGAAGTGAACGCAGCAGATATGGGTAAGGTAATTGGAAGAGCAGGTAATACTGCAAAGGCTATCAGAACACTTTTGCGAGTTGTTGGTATGAAGAATAACTCAAGAGTTAATCTAAAGATCAATGAGCCAGAAGGTGGAATCAAGGCAGTTCCAATGGTAGAGAAGGCTTCAAAGACAGTTGATGAAGCAATGGCAGATTTGAAGATTTAAATTTAGCTGAATACGTACGTAAACATAGTCAAAATCAAAAAAGTGTGGTAATCTAGTACCACGCTTTTTTGTTTATAAAATACAGCAAAATACATTACAAAAATGATTTATCATATAATTTCACTATTTCCACAGTCTTTCGACTCATATCTATCGGAGTCTATTCTTAAACGTGCTCAAGAAGATAAAAAGATAAAGGTTAAATTTTATAATCCACGGGACTTTACTGTGTCTTCAAAGAAAGGCAAGGAGCAAAGTTATTCGGATCGTAGGGTGGATGATAAACCATATGGAGGTGGACTAGGTATGGTTATCGAAGCTTTGCCTGTGATACGGGCGATAGCAAAGGCGGTGGGTGTGAAAAGCGCGAAGAAAAAATTTAAAATAATTTGGTTTACTCCATCTGGAAAGCAATTTGACACTGCATATGCAAAAAATATTGTTGAAAAATATACCGATATTGTTTTTGTTTGCGGGCGTTATGAGGGAATTGATGCCAGAGTAAAAAATGCTTTTAAAATGGATGAGGTTTCTATTGGACCTTTTGTTTTGACTGGCGGGGAATTGCCTGCAATGATTTTGATTGATTCAATATCTAGACAAATAAAAGGTGTCTTGGGAGATCATTGTTCACTTGAGGAAAGTCGCATTGCATCCCCAGATGTCTATACTCGCCCAGAAGTAGTAGAATATATGGGAAAGAAATTCCGTG
This sequence comes from uncultured Candidatus Saccharibacteria bacterium, assembly GCA_964468845.1. Classification (GTDB taxonomy): domain Bacteria; phylum Patescibacteriota; class Minisyncoccia; order Phycocordibacterales; family PALSA-1337; genus CAIOGI01. Next base: position 6,332 of record CAYXWP010000023.1, read on the forward strand.
TGCCAAAAACACTTCTTTCAGGTAATCATAAATTAATTGATGAATGGAGAAAAAAACAGCAGTAGAGCACCTTTTTTTGCAATAATTTTTTTAATTATTCTAATATTTGTATTTGTATACAGTTATATTCAACCAAAGAAAATTGTTTCAGATAATGATGAGATTAGAAAGGTTGCTACAACGACTTCTATAAAAGCGCTTTTTGTTGGGGACATGATGCTCGATAGGAATGTTAGAAATATAATTGCAAGAAAAGGTTTTGATTATTTTTTTGCAGGCGTTAAAGATGTGGTCAGAAGTGCTGATATTTCTGTGGCAAATTTGGAGGGGCCTTTTACTTCATACGAATCAATAACCGCTGATGGTAAAAGCAAAGCATTGCAATTTACTTTTGATCCAAGCTTGGCCTCTGCTCTGCTTGATTTTGGTTTTGATATTGTCGGCTTAGCAAATAATCATACATTAAATTTTGGACAGCAAGGTTTGGAAATGACACGTAGATATATTGGTAGTGCAGGCATATCGTATTATGGTGATCCAAATAATGGTAGTGAAATAAGTACAGTCATGACAAAACATGGAGTTACTGTCGGTCTTGTGGGATTCCATGAATTTAGTTATTTAAATTACAATAAAATTTTTTCTGAAGTGGAGCGTTTGAGACCGGAAGTAGATGTGCTGGTGGTCAGCCCTCACTGGGGGAATGAATACGAAACAAAACCTACGGAAAAACAGAGAAAATGGGCAAGACAGTTTATCGATAGTGGCGCTGATGTCGTCATCGGAACGCATTCTCATGTTGTTGGAGAGAATGAAGAGTACAATGGAAAGAAAATATTTTACTCATTAGGGAACTTTGCATTCGATCAGTATTTCTCAAAGGCTACAATGGAAGGCCTCGGTGTCATGATTGATATAGAGAAGGGTGATGGTCAAATTAAACTGGAATACACCTTGGTACCTTTCGAAATCGATGGGAAAGGGGTGAGGGTGGCGACGAGTACAGCGGTGGTTAAATAGCCTTGCGTCCAATTGATGCATGGGCTTTTTTTATTTAAACGACAATTATTACATATTATTAATACAAATTAAAAAAAGCTGTGCGAGGTCCGGTTGACCAAGCACAGCTCCGAATTATTTCCACACAACATTCAGCGTTTGCAAATACGGATTAACAGCAAGCGACGACTTTCGAGATCGCTCAAATGATTCCGTGATAAGAATTCTGAATGCAGAAGCGGATTTGCATTTCTCTGCGACGAGGTCATCGGCTAGTCCAGTGATAACACTCCGGAGGAATATTGTCGCCTGTTCGTCGCAAAACTGCTGAAGGGAGGTTGATCGTGTAGCAGCTCGCTGACCTTGGGCCGAGAGTTGAACCTCGACACCCCTGACGAGCCCGTTGTAAAGAAGCTTCTCAAGCATGCCGTGTAGCATTGTCAGATCAACCATGACGGTTGATGAGACTTTCTGCCATGCTCCGAAGAACATGTCAGGATTTCCCATCACACATGCCAGATCGAATCTCCAATTGTTCACTTCGTTCTGAACCTCGACACTCTCACCCTTGCGAGATATCTCGAGCGCTGTCAGTAGTGCTGCAGCATCTTCAAAGCGTCTCTCATTCATGGATTGCAGGAATTGCTTCTCGAGCTTGAGCATGCCGCTTTCGAACTCGGCGATCTTCTGAGCCGTGAGTTTGATATCCGCTTCGACATCATAATCACGGTAGTCATCAATCGGCCGTCTTGCATTGGGGCCAAGTCGGTCGCGCTTCACAGCGGTCCAGTGCTTCACGATGGAGGCGAAGTAGAGGAGGGCGAATTTCGTCGGGGAAGAGAAGTGCATGAAGCTAATGTCATACAATTCCTCCCTCACCAATCTTTCGACATCATCTCCCATGGATTTCCACTTCGCCATTACTTCGGGAGCAATGTGCGCCGTGTGTCCTTTGAGGCATCCTTTGCTCATCATGTTGAGTATTTCAAGTTGCTCGATTTCCGCTGTCTCACGTATCCTATGATGAACTTCATCCCAAAACCGCCGACGTAGCTCATCCCGTGTTACGGTCAGTTTTTGCATAATTGTGGTCTCCTATTCGATTGTGAAAGGCCTTTTGACACATATACGACGTATACGGCCATATAAAGCCATAATACCCTGCAGTTGACTATATGTCAAGTGCGTAGATTGACAATAATCCCTAAATATGATGATACAAACAAAGCACCATTCCAAGCGACCTGAAAGTGAACGTGAGGATCGCACAAAACATATCCTCCTCGCCCAGATCATCTCTGCGTTTCCGCGGCGGTTTGCAGGAAAAGGCGTGCCCGGTCTTCTTAAGGAACTCGACGAGACGATGGTCAAAAAGTTCCCGACAATTGATCGCTGGTCATGCATTCGCAAACGTCCGATGTCAATCTGACATCAAAGGTTCAACTGAGTGATTACCTATTCTAAATTATCACTCAAGGGTCTGTAGCGATACAGGCCTTTTTATTATTTATGCTACAATTATTACATATTATTAATACAATTTAATTTATGTCTATTCTTTATTTGTTTTCTTCTTTTTATTTTATTGTTCCAATTGCTGCATTAATATTTATATATGTATCTTTGAATAACAAGATAAGCAAATTAAAGGAAAGGGTAGACGCTTTGACAGCTGGTTCTGTTCAAAGCACAGTGCAGACACCTTCAGCGACTCAACCAACAACCCCAATGCAGACCCAAACTGTGCCAGTCATGCAATCTACTACTGCGCCATCGCCAGTATTCACATCACCCACATCAGCAATACCGGCAACTTTTGCAACAGATTCTGTTGCTCAAAATATTTCAGCTCCTAGTTCCCAAGCTCCCAAACCTCAAATTTCCGGTGAAGAAAAGAGTGGAAAACTTTTGGGTAAAATTGGAGTTATTGCCATTTTGCTTGCCGGAGCGTTTTTCCTCAAGGATGTTCCAGATGAAGGAAAGGTAATGATTGGTTTAATTGTTGGAATAATATTTATTGGCGTTGGATTCTATTTGCGAGAAAAATATAAGACATATGCACATGTGTTAATGGGTGGAGGAATTGCAGTTCTATATCTTACCGTTTTTGCAGCTACAACAGTGTTCAAGATGATGCCTTCTACAATCGGTTTTGGTTTTATGATTTTCGTAACTATTGTAGCTATTGTCATAAGTATAATGGAGGATGCAGTTGAACTTGCCGCACTAGGTGCATTTGGAGGTTTTCTAACACCTATATTAATTCCTACAGCTGACAATAATTATCTTGGATTGTTTTCATATCTATTAGTTTTGGATCTTGGAATACTTGTTGTTTCGTTTAGAAAGCGTTGGTTAAATCTATATCATATTGGTTTCTGGGGAACAGGCCTAATATTTTTCGTCTGGTGTGCAGGTCATTTTAATTCGAATTTGCTAGCACCATCGATGATGTTCCTTACTCTGTATTTCGTTATCTTTTTGTTGGCAAGTGTATTCCATCATTTTGTTAGAAGAGAAAAGACAAATCCCGCAGATATATTTGGTATAGCTGTTAACGCTATTCTATATTTCTCTACAAGCATGTCACTTCTATATTCTCAATATCATGAAAACCTTGGATATTTTTCTCTTGTCTTGGCGATTGTGTATGCAATGATGGCCTATGTATCGTTCACAACTATGAAAGAGGACAAGGTGTTGAACTATCTTTTGTCTGGTATTTCCGTAGTCTTTTTGTCCATAACAATTCCACTTCAACTCACTGGCTCTTGGATAACTCTCGCTTGGCTTATTGAAGCTCTAGTTCTTTATGCGATGGCTTTCTACATACCTCACGAGCCATTAAAGAAATTCGGCGCTATTGTTTTTGCTCTGGGTATTGGAAGGCTAGTCTTCTATGATGAGCTTGCACGCACATTCGGTTCTGCAAAGATGGAGGTTGCCTTCTTCAATTTGAGTTTCATTCTACTCATAATCGCTGTCTTGATAGCTTATACCATTCAATATCTTTATAGTAAATTTGATAACAAAGAGGATTCAAATGTAAAGAAGACTATGGCTGTACTTGTTTTGGTTGCAAATGTTTTGACTATATTCGGTATTACATCACAAATATATTTGCATTATAAAAATCAGGAGAGATCACTTAGAAATGAATTTACCGTTCAATCGCAACAGTTCGAATCATACAGAGGTAACAGCGGATATTCTGAGGACATGCAGAAGAGACTCAGCTCTGCTTCACGAGAATTATATACAAAGGTAGACAGTCTTAATAATCAAAGGAATACAATGGTCTCGGTCTTTTGGGCAATTTACGCAATATTGTTGATTATGGTTGGATTCATGAAGAAGGCGAAATTCCTTAGAACATTAGGCTTGATATTCTTTGTAATTACAGCTATTAAAATATTCTTTGATGTTTGGAGCTTGGGAACGCAGTACAGAGTTATATCCCTAGTTGTGTTCGGAGTCGTGGCCTTGCTTGGATCATTCGGTTACGCAAAGTACAAGAATAAGATAATAAATTAATAAATATAAAAAAAACATTTGCAGTTTTGTTTGTAATAATGATGATCTCGTTTGTGACTATGGCGAACATTACACATGCAGATTTTCTATTGAAGGATTGGCAATTTTCAAAGAGAATTTCAAACCCATCTACTTCTTCTACTTATACAAAAGTAATCTTGGATAGCGAGGTATACTCACATTCAGATTTCAAAGATTTGAGAATTATTGATTCAAACAATTTAGAAATTCCATATAAGTTGGTTGAGGAAAATGAAAGAAATAGTAGGACAAATATTAACGCTACTGTTCTAGACGCCTCACTTTCAGGCGGTCAATCAATGGCAATACTAGATACCAATAATTCAAACATTGTTCATTCGTCTTTGAAACTTTCATTACAAGGTAGAAGTTTTAAAAAGAATGTATTGGTTTATGCATCAGATACAAGAATTGGACATTTTGATTCTGGTTGGCGTCTGATTTCTTCAAATGGATATATATTTAATTTTTACGACTCGGTTACAGGTTTTGTTGCTGGAAACACAGAGATTTCGTATCCTAAAACTTCATCAAGATATCTCAGGGTTGTTCTTTCTGGTGGGGAAGGCGAATTGCCGATTATTAATGGAGGATATATTGTCGAGAATATTATAAATACAGCAAAAGTTGAAAGTTCTGAATTTCCGGTGAGTATAAAGAATAATTCACAGGAGAAAACAACTGAACTATTAGCTGACTTTGGTGTAGCTGGAGTTCCAGTAAATAAAATTACGCTTTCAACATCAGATAAGAACTGGAATAGACACGCGGTAGTGCAAGTTTCTGATTCAGTAGAAGGTCCATGGAGAAGAATTGGGGAGGATTATCTATACTCGATAAGGCAGTCACTTTATAATGGAGAAAATTTAACGATTTCATTCCCTGAGGTAAAAAATAGATATTTGAGGGTTGTAATTGCTAATTATGACAATGCACCTATTGATTTTAATTCAAAAATACAAGTATTCAGAAACCAGAGAGCAGTAATTTTCCGATCTACAGGTATGCCGATTAAATTGTATTATGGAAATATGAAGGCAAGCACACCGTACTATGATTTTGATAAAATATTCTCATACGCAGATGAAAATGATATTTCACGAGCAAATCTTGGTGCAGAAGAGTTAAATCCTAATTATGAAGGGCCAATAGCGCCAGAAATGACTTTTACAGAGAAATACCCACAGGCATTGAATGTTGTATTGGTGCTTCTGGTTGTATTTCTTGGTGCTGTGATGTTCTTTGTGGTGAAGAAGGCGAAGAAGTAGGAAATTCAGCTTTCATTACTAGTTATCCCCAAGTTCTTAAGAAATGATAAATTTCTTGCGTTTTTTGCTATTGCATTCGCAACACTGGGAAACTATAATTGTGGAACATATTTATAAATACTAATCACTATAATTAATAAATAAAACACAATGCCTGAACAAGAACCACAATATTTCAAAGAATTTAGGGAACATATCGACAATAGATTCGATGATGCTGATAAAAAATATGCCACAAAATTAGATTTAGAACTGATGGATGTCAGTTTTAAACAACATATGACTGATTTGGCATCAGGTTTTAGATCAGATATGAAGGGTATTGGTGACTATGTAAAATCAATAGATGAAAAAGTTACAGATATTGGTAAAAAAGTCATTGATATCGATTTGAAAGTAACTACCATGCAGGGTGATATTTTCTTTATAAAGGATGAATTAAAAGGCAAAACTGATAAAAGCGAGACTTTAGATTTAAAAAGAAGGGTAATTAAGCTTGAGACAAAGATTGCTTGATTTCCCTTGACTATTTCTCTTATTCTGATAAGCTCATAACCAACTTCATCGATTGTGTTGCGACTAAATATGAAGGA
>CAYXWP010000024.1:0-11758 GCA_964468845.1 uncultured Candidatus Saccharibacteria bacterium
CAGACAAAGGAAGTACCTTTTATTTCTCTTTGCCTTTGGAAAAATGATTAAGTAACTTAATATTAGACAAACTCAAATGTCTCCGAACATTTACCTAATAATACACAATGTCTTATCCATATCTTCAGTAATTATTGTATTTGCCCTATCTTTTTTCACTTTCTTAAATGGCCGAAAAAAAGTTGAGAATGTGACCTTCTCAATGATGGCTCTCATGGTAAATACATTCGTAATATCTCACGTAATTGGTGTCAATATAATAGATCCGGAAATTTCAAGAAAAGTTTTTACTTTTAATCTAGCAGTTATCTTTATTGGCGCATTTTACCTTCACGCTATTCTTGCACTATTAAACAAAAATATTGAAAAAAGGTATATGATTATTTTTGTTTATTCGTCCGCTATAGCACTGACAGCCTTGTTGATAATATTCCCAGACCTATTCCTCCTACCTTCTGTCCCAAAGATGTATTTCCCAAATTACTATAATCCAGGGGTATTTAATGTAACTCGCCTAATATTTCTCAATGGAATTATCATCCCTTACATTATCTACCTATTGTATAAAGCACACAAAAAAGCAGATGATGAAATAAAACGAAGTCAGTACAAATATACAATAATCGCAACAATTCTAGGATTTGGTATTAGTTTTATTCCAAATTTTCTCGTATATAACATCCAAATTGATCCATTATACGGAATGCTATTTGCTTCAATATTCTCAATACCATTTATTTATGCAGCAATTAACTTTGGGTTGTTTAATATTAAAGTTGTTGCTAAACAAGCGTTTATATACAGTATCGCGGTTGGTGTAGTTGGTGGTTTTATAACACTACTTAATTATTCAAACAAATGGATACAGATTATTTACCCATCATTTGCAGATTGGATCACAACTTTAATTTCTGCGGTTTTAACAGTAACTATAGGATACATAATTTGGCATAGACTACGAGAAAACGACCTTTTAAAATACGAATTCCTGACAACAATATCCCATAAATTCCGCACCCCACTAACTGGAATTAAGTGGGCAACAGAAAACTTAAGTGGTATGGAGTTACCACAGAGTGCAAAAGATCAAATCGATTATATTAAAAACTCAAATGAAAAGCTTGTGGAGCTAACTGACCTTTTGATTAGTACCTCCAATACAAAGAATAATCAATATAAATACAAGCTAGAAAACAAAAACATTTCAGGTTTAACTGAAAAAGTTTTGTCTTCCCTCACCCACCAAATACAAGCAAAGAAAACGAATATTGTAAAAAGCATTGAACCAAATTTATTTACCAATTGTGACGAGGCTAGAATAAAATTTGTGATTCAGTCTTTCATTGAAAATGCAATACATTACACCAAAAAAGAAGATACTATCTCGGTTAAATTATTTAAAAACAAAGACGAATTAATATTCGCAGTAACTGATGGAGGTATAGGAATAGACAAAAAAGACCTCCCTTACATATTTATCAAATTCTACAGAACAGCTGAGGCTAGGATGGCAGATACAGAAGGTATGGGTATTGGTTTGTTTATTTCAAAAGAAATAATAAAGCATCATAAGGGAAGAATTTGGGTTGAGTCTGAGGGGTCAGACAAAGGAAGTACCTTTTATTTTTCATTGCCTTTAGGCAAAAAATAAAAGCGCGACCATTGGACAGTCGCGCCTGATCTTAACTTGGATACAAAGCAGTCTCACCAAAAGGAGAAGGGGCGTCTGGAGGGTGCGATTGGCCGATAACCCGTCTCATCAAACGTTGAGGTAGTTTGGCTGAGCACCGGCTGAATTTGCCTTTGAGTCACGGAGGCGTTCTGCCCAGCCATGAGAGCCCATCTCCTCTGCTCGTTCGCAGAAGTCCTTGCCTCAATCTCCTGTCTCCTTTTCCGAGACGGATATTTCCCCATTCCGCTTGGACTTTTCATCCTTCTTTCCTTTGCCAAACGGGTCTCTGCCAAACCTTGAATCCTTTTCCCCTCACGGTTTTTTTTGCTATGACTACCCTTCATTTGTGTCCCTTCTCCTACGGTTGTTGATGTTAGGTGCTACAGTTTTACCGAAATTGTTTATTTCAAACTATCAAAAGTTCTCAAACAAATCAAGCTACTTGGCTTTCATTTTATACCAATGAGTAAAGCCTCGAGCCCCGTCTCCAGTTCATGCGTTCCCCTTCTTGATTCATGATATACAGTAATGAGATCATCAATCAATCCATACAGCTGCTCTGTATTCCAGTTATATGACCCTCCAGCAAGCAACATTGTTTTGGCTTTCCAAAATAGTACGCCGTGTATTTCTTCAGGTGCCTTCCCCTCTTCAATAAGTTGTCTATAGATTATCCATAAACTTTTCTTATTCTTTTCACCAAGCGCATTAGCAATTTCAAAAATATTTAATCCTTCTTCTTTTTTACTTTTTATTTCTCTTTCTTCTTTTTCAGACAAATCAAAAGTTGCAGTCTTTTCTGCTTTCTTTTCAATTTTTGTTGCAGTTGCTTTATCGATTTTACCTTCAAAAATAATGAAAATATTTTCTGATTCTTTTATCTCCTTCAATTCTTCCACGAACGGTTCCTTCACCTCTTTTTTTTCACAAAGCCGATCGAGCAAAACGATGTATTTATTTGAAAATAATCCTTGTCCACCAATATATTCTTTCAATACAGCTAAATCAAAATTTTCCGAATCAATCTTAAAGAATGAAGCATCAGGCTTCTTTTTTCGCAGAGAATCAGCAAGCTCATTTGCCTTTGTCCTAACCTTATCTGTATCTGTACCGTGAAAAAAGTAAATCATTTTTTTATTTCAACTCTCCCCAATTATTCCCAATTGCAGAATTTGCCATAAGCTTAACTCCCCTTATATCCTTCGGGTCAATAACTGTCTCCATTATTTTTTTAATTTCCTCTGCAATTTTTTCCGCTTTCTCTTTCTTTATTTCATATACAAGCTCATCGTGCACCTGCAGTATCAGCTGTGCATCTTTTTGTAAATTTTCTTTTATTAAATAGTCATCAATCCTCTTCATTGCAATCTTCACTACATCGGCATTCGTGCCTTGTATTGGAGCATTGATTGCCATTCTCTCAGCCATTGCCTTTATGAAAGGAAGCTTTGAATTTATTCCTTCAAAATATCTTCTTCTACCAAAAAAAGTTTCAGTGTATCCCTTTCTCTGCGCATCTGCTTTTACTTTATCAAGATACGATGCCAAACCTGAAAATTTCAGGAAATAATCATTATAAAATTTTTGTGCCTCAGCTCGATCTGTCCCCTCTCCAAGATTTTGCCTAAGAGCATTCACTCCCATACCATAAAGAATTCCGAAGTTAATAACCTTCGCCTTTCTTCGCATTTCTTTATCAACTTTATCCAAGGGCACTTCAAAAACTTCTGACGCCACCGCATTGTGTACATCTTCACCCTTTTTAAAAATCTCGATAAGCTTCTCGTCACCGGATAGAAATGCCGCAACACGTAATTCAATTTGAGAATAATCTAGCGAAACAAGCACAAAACCTTTTTCAGCAATAAATGCCTTTCGTATTGCCCTACCAAGCTCAGTCTTTACTGGAATGTTCTGTAGATTTGGACCCTGAGAAGACATGCGGCCTGTTGTAGTTCCTGTTTGTAAAAAATGTGCGTGAAGACGATTGTTATCATCAAGCAATGTTGGAATAGTATCTATGTATGTTGAAAGCAATTTCTGCAACTCGCGATATTCAAATAAAAGAGGAACTATTGGGTGAACATCCCGCAACTTCTCCAGTTCAGATTCCCTTGTAGATCGCGCTCCCCCACTAGTTTTCTTCAAACCTTTAGCTGTTAAAGCCATTTTATCAAAAAGAATTTCGCCAAGTTGTTTTGGTGAATTTATATTAAATTCAACTCCAGCATACTCCCAAATCTTTTTCTCAAGTTTAGAAAGTTCCACATGATATGTTTTTGAAAGATCATTTAGAAAAGCTTTGTCTATTTTCACTCCCTTTTCATCCATCTTTTCTATTATCGGAATAATTGGAAATTCAATATCCTCATAAACTTTTTTTAATCCTCTCTTTTCCAATTCTGTAAAAATAATTTTCTTTGCTTCTTTAAAATCATTTGTCTTGGCAAATTCTGTAATATCATCCACAGTTGGATTTGATAAATTTGAATTCACAAGCCAAAGAGCAATCCCTGTTTCGAGTAATTCTTCTTTTGAAATATCTTGTAGTATTTCTTCTTTTTTCTCCTCAACTTTTTCTCCCAATACAGTCTTTAATCTATTTAAAAGTGTTCGGAAGTCTAGATCGTTAAACAGAGTGGAAATCTTATCAAAATCAATGTCTTCTTTAAAGTTTTTAGGTAAAACAAAATCAATTGGTGCATCTCTACGGATGGTTCCGAGCATTTTACTAAACTCAGCATCCTCTTTTCCTTCTTTAAGTAGACCGAGAATTCTATCTGTAATTCCTGCCTTTTTAAATTTACTATCGTTCCCCGCCTCAATTTCTTTATAAATATTTTCTATAGAACCAAAAGTTGAAATCAAAATCGTTGCGGTCTTTTCTCCTATACCTGCGATACCGATAATATTATCTGAAGGATCTCCACGAAGACCTTTGTAGTCTGGCAATTGAAGTGGTCCGAAGCCATATCTTTCATTTACTGCTTTTTCATCATAAATAATTGTATCTTTTATACCCTTTTTTAAGGTGTATACCTGCACCCTCTTGCCCGTAACGAGTTGCAATGTGTCCATATCTCCAGAAGCAACAACGATATCGATGTCAGCATCGTCTTTTAACTTCTCTACAATGGTCCCCAGCATATCATCTGCCTCAAAACCTGGCTTATCATAAATTGGAATATTGAATGCTTTAAAAATATCTCTCGAACGTTTCATCTGCGAAACTAGCTCGTCATCTGCTTTTGCTCTCCCCGCTTTGTAATCTTTGTATGCCTCATGTCTATATGTCGGTTGAGGCAAATCGTAACAAGCAACGAGATAGTCTGGCTTTAGCTCATCAATTATCTTTATGAGCATAGTTGTCAGCCCAAACAAAGCACCAGTAGGCTCACCTTTTGCTGACATAAAGTCGGGCAAAGCGTGATACGCTCGGTGAAGGATGGCGTGAGCGTCTAGGAGTACGAGGCGTTTTGTCTCGCTATTTACTTGTTGTTTTTTATCCATCTCTTTCATACACCTTTATTGTACCTTAAATAAAAACAACCCTTATATTGACTAACCAGGAATTAGTTATAGAATAAAAATTAGATAACAATCAACCCAGCCATATATGACAAATGATAAGGTCCCTGAAGCCCTCTTCCTTCACTTTCTTGTGGGCGAGGCAACAGAATTAAGTGTTCCTGGCGGAAAAAACAAATTCAAAATTGCGAAAATGAAGGAGTGTGACGCATGGCTCAGACTAGGTTTTGACAGCCTAACCGTCTTTTCCAACAGAGCAGAGGCCATGAACCTTGCAGGTTCATTTGTTTCACTTCTCAAGATTCAACTCGTTAGGGCAGCTGGGGGTAACGGTTTGAAGTTAATTGTGGCTTTTTCAAACAGCCCTGCCAATAGAAGTCTGGCGTGTCCATCGCCAGAACTCTTCGCAATCACACAGATACTCAGCAAGCTTTTGCTCATTACCCAAGACGACATGGGGGGTTAGCACTCTATGTCGCAACACTGAGTAGCCCCACCCCTTTCAACAATCAACCTCTCACACGACGGGTTGATTTTTATATATCTATTTTTTATTTTTAAAACTTAAACTCCCTAGAACTCTCATCAACAAATTCGCAAAATATTTTCAAATGATTTTCAGGTAAAATCTCTTTTACATTCTCTGGCCATTCAATAATAATTAAATTATTGGGATTATCGACTAGCTGTTCAAAGTCTAAAACTTGTAACTCCTTCCAGCTTTCAAGGCGATATGCGTCTATATGAATCAAACGAGCAAAATTTTTGTGTGTGGTCTCGTAAAGTTTTTCTATAACAAAAGTTGGGCTTGTGACAGTATCATTTATTCCTAGCTCCCGTGCCACCGCCTGAGTAAAAGTTGTTTTCCCTGAGCCGAGATTTCCATAAAGACCGACAACGGTAGCTTCATCAGTTTTCTGAGGCAAAGAAGCCAGCCATTCTTTTGCTAGCTTTTGAGTCTCTTCGAGTGAATGGGTCACTATTGTTTTCATATACAAAATATAACACAAAAAAGATAATAGAAAACCGGCTGCCCACAAGGAGAAGCCGGTCGCGAATTGAACATGTGGAGATGTCATTTCCACGGACTGGGTTGTTTCCCAGTGTTGAAGGCAGGTCCACCACCATACGCACCACCCTTCCGAGGGTCGACGATGGTTCCGCCGGGTACCGTATAGATGACGGTGTTTTGCACCGGTACAGTCGAATACCGATAACTATTGGTATAGTTATAGTCGGACACAACCCATCCGTAGACGGGTGATCCGTCAGAGCGATACCGGACCACTTGCCCGACACTCCGGTACGTCCCCTGCTCGTAGTGAGCAGAGCCGTATACCGACGTGTGTGACCGCACTTTACGCGGGACAGTCGGTGGGAGCTCGGAAGCTCCTGGTGTGGCAATCGCCCACGTATTCCACGGGTGTGTCACCTTGACGCGGTGAGTCTGACCACTTGCGCAGCCAACACCAACGAAAGCCAGGACCAACACGACAAAGAACAAAAAGATATTTTTCATAAGAAACCAAATTCCTAAATTTATTCACCTCAGCATAATTGCCTAAGTGATACCTATATATTATACCATATACAGGCTTAAAGTCAATACCAGGCCAGTGAACCTAAAATTAGGCATGCACCCTGCATATACGTTATAATAAAAGCAATAAAAACATGATCCAGTTTGACGAAGACAAACAAAATAGAAAAATGGGAGATCTCCTAAGAAGAGAGGAGGAGGAACTGGTACAATTGCTATCAGGTAAATATGGTGTTGATTATATAGACCTTACTGTCACATTGATAAGTACAGACGCGCTTAGGTTAATAGAAGAAAAGACAGCTAGAGAAAATAAAGTAGCCGCTTTTGCATTGGTTGATAAGAAAATTAAAGTCGCCACAAGAGTTCCTGAGGATCCAAAAATTCAAGAGATACTTAATGGATTAAAAAGTAAGGGATATATCCCTACCCTCTTTATCTGTTCAACCGTCAGCCTAGAAAAAGCTTGGAACTCATATAAGGACCTATCTTTCGCATATGAAAGTAAGGCCGGATCTCTCGAGGTCGCTAGTGATGAAATTTCCGAAATCATTGAAAAGGCAAATGGATTACCAACAATTATTTCCATACTTGAAAACACTCTTTCAATGAAAAAGAGTTACCGAGTATCAAGAATACTTGAAACTATACTTGCAGGAGCACTCGCAACGGGCGCATCTGATGTTCACATAGAACCAGAAGAAGAATATATAACATTGAGATATCGTCTTGATGGCGTACTTGTAAAGGTATTGAATTTTGATAAGGACACCTACGGACTTTTACTATCACGAGTAAAGCTTCTATCTGGACTAAAATTAAATATTAAAAAAGACTCTCAAGATGGACGTTTTAGTGTTCATGTAAAAGATATGGATATAGAAATTCGTACATCTATTCTTCCTGGAGCTTACAATGAATCTATCGTAATGCGTATTCTAAATCCAAAATCTATTGGAGTTCCACTTGAAGATCTTGGAATACCTCCAAAACTTCTTGATGTTATTCTTAAAGAAATTGAAAAGCCAAACGGAATGCTGTTAACGACAGGACCTACTGGCTCAGGAAAAACGACCACACTTTACGCGTTTCTAAAAAAATCTCACAACCCGACGGTGAAAATAATAACCATTGAGGACCCTATCGAATACCACCTTCCTGGAATTGTTCAAACTCAAGTTAACGATAAAGGTTACACTTTCCTAGACGGACTTCGTGCAGCTCTTAGGCAAGATCCTGACATAATCATGGTTGGTGAAATTCGAGATGGAGAAACTGCAGCTATTGCAATTAATTCTGCACTTACAGGCCACCTTGTCTTCTCTACCCTTCACACGAATAGTGCAGCTGGTGCTTTCCCACGTTTGATCGATCTAGGAATCAATCCAAAGATTATGAGTTCAGCCATAAACATAGTTTTGGCGCAACGTCTTGTTAGAAAACTTTGTGAATTCTGCAAGAAGCCAATTCCGCTTGAAGGTAGAACTAAAATAGAAATTGATAAAGTTGTCGCAACAATTTTTGATAAGAGTGATATACCTCCAATTCCAACTAATATTTTTACTGCTGGAGAATGTGAAAAATGTAATCATACTGGATATAAAGGGAGAATTGGTATTTATGAAGGAATAAAAATGACACCAGACGTAAACGCCACACTTGAAAATAATCCAAGTGCAGATGAAGTAGAAAAAGCTGCTGCCCCACAAGCGATACTTACACTAAAACAAGACGGTATTATAAAAATACTACAAGGAATAACTTCAATGGAGGAACTTGAGAGAGTGATATCTGTTGAAGTATAGTTTCACTAATTTAATTTTTTACTAAAAAAATCAACCACAAAAACATGATACAAAACCAAACAATACAAAAAGCAGAACAAGATATGCAAAGAGAGATGCAGGAACTTCACACAAAAGAAGCTGAGTATAAACAAAAGGAGGAAAAAGTAAAAACTACAGAAACCGAAATTTCTAATATGCAAAAGGAATTAGAAAATAAAAAAAGAGAAGTTTTAAATTTAAAACAAAGAGAATTACCAAAATTAAAACAAGAAATAGATCATATCAAACAAAATCAGCAAAAGGAGCATATGGAAATTGAGAGACTTCATCGTGCAAGTCTAGACGAACAAAAGAGACAAGGTCAAAAAGTTTAAAACTCAAAAGAAAATCAGTGTCAATTGAATTTTTAATATAGAGTAGTAAGATTGAATTCAGATAAGGAGGGTTGATTTGCTCTCTTTCGAGGAAATCGGGTGCATGAATCTCTAAACAATACTTTCAATGCGATCACCAAAAGTTAAACGTAGCCTCAAGGATAACCCCAGTATATAAACACAAGGTTTATAACCAGAATGTCCTCAAAACTACACCAGATAGTTCGAGTAAACGGACTATATTGTTTAGAGATTTATGAATCCGAAGGATTCCTGTAAATATGCTGTATCCTGTTTTGATTCATCAAAACAGTGTTATAATTGCTTCGCTATCCACTAACACCAATAGCTTAGCATATATTAATAGTTATGTCAAGTAATACATCCAAGAAAACTACTATACAGGAAAATGAGACTGGGTACCTAGATCAGACACTAAGGCCTTCCCGTTGGGCAGATTACATAGGTCAGCAGTCGATAAAAGACAATTTGCACATACTTTTGACAGCTGCACAGGAAAGAAAACACCCACCTGAGCACATTTTATTCTATGGTCCGCCAGGACTTGGAAAGACTACCCTCGCCCACCTTATAGCAAAGGAAACAGGGGTGCAAATGAAGGTTACTTCTGGCCCTGCAATACTAAAAATTGGTGATCTTGCTTCTATTCTCACAAATCTTTCGCATGGAGACATACTTTTTATTGACGAAATACATAGACTCAACAAAGCGATAGAAGAAGTACTATACCCGGCTATGGAGTCTGGGGTTCTAGATATTATCATTGGTAAGGGTCCTTCTGCAAGGACTATACAACTAGAGCTCCCCTCTTTCACCCTTATCGCAGCCACAACACGTATCGCTATGATTTCTTCGCCACTTAGGTCTCGCTTCTCTGGAGGTGTATTTAAACTTGAATTTTATACAGAAAAAGAAATTGGTGAGATCATAAAGAGGTCTGCAAAAATACTTAGTATAGTGATCCATGATGATGCAATAAAAGAAATTTCTTCTAGAAGTCGTTTTACTCCAAGAACAGCGAATTATTTTTTAAAAAGATGTCGTGATTATGCACAAATAGAAAAGGCTGAGCTTTCAAAAGAGGTGGTGGAGAAAGCATTAAAGATGCTAGGAATTGATACTCTCGGACTAAACGGTGCAGACAGAGATATCCTAAAAACCATGATTGATAAATTTGGAGGTCGCCCAGTAGGTTTAAACACAATTGCTGCTGCACTTTCGGAAGAACAAGCCACTATTGAAGAAGTTTATGAACCATATTTGATACAACTTGGCTTGCTTGAACGCACGCCGAGAGGTAGAATCGCAACTGAGAAAGCATTTAAGCATTTAAATATAAAGTCGGATAAATTATTATAATAAAATAAAAATTAAAATGTCAGGACATAATAAATTTTCAAAGATCAAACATCAGAAGGCAGCAAATGATGCAAAGAAAAGTAATGTATTTGGTAAGCTTGTTCGCTTTATAACAGTTGAAGCAAAGAAAGCTGGAGGAAATTTAAAATCTCCTGGACTGGCACTCGCAATTGAGAAGGCAAGAAAAGAAAATATGCCAAATGACACAATAGAAAGGGCCATCAAAAAAGCTACAACGGACAATAGCGCCCAAATGGAAAATATTCAATATGAATCATATGGTCCAGGCGGAATCGCTATACTTATAGAGGCACTTACAGATAATAGAAACAAAGCTGCTCAAGAAATAAAAGCAATACTTGCAAGACATGGTGCAGAACTAGCCACTCCTGGTAGTGCCTCATGGGCCTTTGCGAAGGGACCGGATGGAGTAATCGCTGCCACGACGACCATGCCACTTGAAGATGAGGATATAGAAAAATTGCATGCACTTGTAGAAGCTTTGGAGGATAATGATGAGGTTCAGGAGGTATATACTAACGCCGAGTAATTAAAAAATAAGGCTTGTATGAAAATACTAGGCATAGACCCAGGATACGATCGGGTTGGAATAGCGATAATTGAAAATGGGATTCTCATACATTCCGAGTGTTTTTCCACTTGCCCAAAAGACACCTTTCATAAAAGATTGAAGGAAATCGGACAAAGGATAAATGATGTCATCAAAACTTTTTCTCCGGATGTGATGGCACTTGAATCTCTTTTCATTACAAAAAATCAAAAGACGGCAATGCGCGTAGCAGAAGCTAGGGGTGTCATTTCATATGAAGCATGCTTAAAAAATATTGAAATATATGAGTATAGCCCACCCCAAATAAAGGTGGCGGTGACTGGCCATGGTGGAAGCGATAAATCCCAAATTATCAAAATGATTCCTTTACTATTAAAAATAAAGGCTAAAAAGGCCCTTGATGACGAGTACGATGCAATTGCCGTTGCCCTCACCTGCCAAGCACATATTGGAAAATTTAATAAAATGAGTGTCATTTGAGTTGTCCACAGGTTAGTTGATTTGCAAAAATTAAATAGTTTTGTTACAAATATGAAATCCTAAATATTATTTAATAATTTACATAGAAAAATATGCCAAAGACAAAAGCAAGGACAAATGAAGAAGAAAAAATAGTTATGCCAAAAGATTTCATTGCTGATGACAAAGATGACGATAAAGTTATTAATCCAGATTTGATATTAGATGATGAGGCTCTTGTAATAGGAGAAGAGGCTGAAATAGAAGAGGAGGAAGTCGATGCTCTGGATGATGATGAGGTTGATCCATTTAAAGATAAGTGGGAG
Source organism: uncultured Candidatus Saccharibacteria bacterium (assembly GCA_964468845.1). Classification (GTDB taxonomy): domain Bacteria; phylum Patescibacteriota; class Minisyncoccia; order Phycocordibacterales; family PALSA-1337; genus CAIOGI01. The sequence goes on from CAYXWP010000024.1 coordinate 11,638, forward strand.
GAATAAAACAAAAGACCCCAGCTCGGGGTCTTTTGTTTAATAATTATAGCCTGATTATTTAACTATGAGTTTAACAAATCTTTTTTTACCAATACGTAGGATTGCATCTTTGTCTGCCTTT
>CAYXWP010000025.1:0-11432 GCA_964468845.1 uncultured Candidatus Saccharibacteria bacterium
GAGAGTATCATTTGCTTATACTTTTCTATATCTTCGATCGCTCCAGATACAAATTGGTTCAAGCTTACACCCAAAAAATTTGCGAGCTTTTGCGCTTCATCAAGATCAATATTTTGTTTTTTACCTGCTTCGAGTGCTGTATATGAGGGACGAGACATGCCAATAACCTTGGCTACCTCGTCTTGAGTTAGACCTTTTTTAATACGAAATTCTTTAACTTTTTCGATATACTTGTTTGTCATACAAGCAAGTATATTCGAAGTTAAGTAAAAAGTCAAGCAAAGATTGTCAAAAACTTGACATGTGCATCATGCGGATATTACAAATGAGCTAGCCGACTCGGGCTACGACCGTGGTTGATCAAGCCCAGGTTGGCAGAATTAGGTAGTTTTAGTTTACCATATCGACGCAAACCTAAGCGCCTTGGTTTTTTGTAAAGATGAGGATTTTGCTTCTTATCCTCTTTTAGTAACCATTCAAACACCTTAACGACTCTCCCTCTCTCTTCGGGGGTCCAATTTTTCGGATTTTTCTTATCTACTGTAATCATAAATAGCGACAAGAGTGACAAAATATTACACCCAGTAGTGATTACCGTTGGAATTTCATCCTATTTCGTTTTTTATTCACCACATTTAGGAAAAATGGTTTACTCTCTGCTACTAAATAACCGTTTTTCACAATAAAACATTGTATCCAATGTTTTCCCGTATAACTACTCGATTCTCTCTGTTGTAACGGATTACTCGGGTCTTTCGGTGCTTCAAAGTTTCCTCGAAGGCAATTTTCGTCGCCTGCATGGTCGCCAGTATTTACTACTTGCCACCAGACTTCATATAGTCCAGAAATCCCATTTGCTTCTGCAAAATAATTCAAATCACATCCATTAGGAATCGGCCAAGCGTTTGAAGAGATGGCCATATTCATTCTTCCGCCGACATGGCATTTTGTAATCTCAACTGTACCTTGTATGTTCTTAGGCCAGGTAGGTATTTGACGATGAGAGTAATTTCCAAGACTGATAGCCAGACTTTCTTGTTCAGTGATCTCAGTATCGTCATTTGGGGGAATCACAAAACCATCCCCAAATACTTTTTGCCATTTCTTCAAAGATTCAGTTTCGTCTGTTTCGTTATAAGCATCAGTAGATACGACAGCAATTTCATGAATAGCGTCTCTGAATTTTGAATACTTATCCGCTGTCCATTTTCGATTAAAGTTTTCTGTAGACAGCACTGGATTAGAAACAGTTGGCATAGTCGGATTGGCTTGTAGGACAGCATTTAATCGGCTAATTAGAGTAACAAAGGAAGTAGCGAGATCTGGATACTGGATATTTTGCTGATCAGTGGAATAAACTTGGTTTCCAAGAAGCGTGGTTAATAGTATCGACTTTGTTTCGAATTTGCCACGATCATCGCGAATGTATTTCAAGAGCCTTGTAACTTTTGTGAGATGTTTATTTCCAGTAAAAGTATTCTGCATAGCAAACCATTCTGCATATCCATCCCCATCAGTTGGCTCAAGCTGGTTTGTGGCTTTATTCATTATGTAGCAAGAACCTCCTACTTTAATTGAAGGAACAACGTCAATATGAAAATCATTTTCGTAATCAATAGTGACACAGCGTTCCTTGCCTCGAGTATCAACCAAATCTTTATATCGATCTGTTGCCTTAAACTCCTCACTAAGTTTTATCAGGTAATCTTCTGGTTCCCAATCCTCAACTACTTGCATTTCAACGAGGAGATCCACATCAAAATCCATATCTGAGTCCAATGGCTTAATGATGGTTTCCTGACGGAAAGATCCTTGCGGTATCGCATCGATGAACAACTCGCTGAATTTTTCGTTTGCCTTCAAGAAGTTCTTCATTGTCTCTATACCTGCTTTAGCAACATCAACACGACCCTTATTGAGGTTAACTTTGTTTTTTAAAAAATCTGATAATGCTTGTTCAAGTTTCATAGGACTTTATCTTAGTTAATTGTTAATGCGAACTGGTATCCATCTGCCGTGCGGTCATAGATATGCAGATGTGGGTCAACATCTTTCAGTAATTCGCGACCACAAATTACAGCAATTGGTGCAGGAATAGCGGCAAAGAAATGTATGCCTATCCTCTTTCCATGTTCTGATTCGATGGTACGTAACATTGTCTGGTATGTACGCTGAAAAGAATCTAGCGTTTCTTTGATGAGAAGCAGAGACCTGCTTGGTTCCTTACTGATAGGTGCTATTTCGTAAATAAAATAGGAACTGTCGATATGATCAGGTAGTGTTACAGGATCTATTTTACCACTCAAAGAAATGATTAGGGCAACTTTCTTTTTATCTGTTCCTTCTTGCAATAGATTGGTAACAAAATCAACACTTTCACCTTGTCTCCACTTCCATCCAACTGGATCATCCCTGTGGTGCTGATACAGATCTGTTGTGACCTTATCACCAAGTGCATTACCAAGATGTACCAATATTGGTATCCGTGCGAGTGCAAAGATCGAGATATGCTTTACCTTCTTACTCTCGATGTCTGTAACGATCATCCGCTCAATAACTTCATTTATTTTTACTGTCGCACTCTGCCAATACGTATCATTCACTTCTTCTGGCAGAGAGTGCAAATCAACTTCTATAGTACGCTCGTCTCCCAAGTATCGAGGGTATTTGCCAGCACCTAGCACAGCAACCCGAACTTCTTCATTCGAAGCGGAGACACTATCACCACGAATATTCCCTATGACTCGGAGGACAGAGGTTTCGTGTTCAACACCAAGTCCACTGACATATCGAATACGAGCCTCGTGATCGCTTTTATATTTATGTAAAACCTCCTTGGTATATTCGGCTTCAAGTTTCTTGTCATCAATGACTGTGTGACATTTTGTACATGTAAGCATCAAGTTACTTATTATATTTCGATCAGAAAAAAGCAGGGAGTCACCACCTCTAGGTCCGCTTTTTGAGCGTGCAACAATATGTGCGATGTTTGCAAGTTTAACCGCGTTTGTTGTTAGCTCATCCTCTAAAAGATAAGTATTACAGCCAAGGAATTCGCAACGACCCCCAGCACGAGTCCAAAGTTCTGCAACCACCGCATCCGTGCTTTTGATTTTTGGAGCTTTAGTTGGCTCTGTGTCTATAACAGTCATATTACTTTTTCTTGCGGTTATAAGGCGATTGGTTTGTCGGTCGCAAACTGATACCAAGCTCTGAGGCCTTACCCCTAACACCTCCTACTGGTCGGCCTAATTTAAAACCGATCACACGAGTTGGAGTATTGTCGTTTGATAATATCCTTAGCTGTTTTTGTTCTGCAGGTGTCCAAGGTTTTCCTGTATTTCTAATATATTTTTTTATCATATATATTTAACATAGATCCGATGGAAGTACCGTAACAACTACTCCTTGGATCATGCAATTATCTGTTAATACTATTGGCTTATGAAGTTTATTCTTTGACTTAGGTCTCAGAATGACTGCATCACGAGTTTTTTCGAAAATCTTTACTGTGGCTTCTTCATTTATAAGAGCGACAATTCTGTCTCCATTCTCCGCAACATTCTGTTGCTTGATAAGTAGCAAATCTCCACTATTGATACCAGCTTCGTTCATAGAATCACCACTTGCTCGAAGAATAAAATATTTTGATCCTTTTTGTGCCATTCTTGTTGAAACAGGAATACGGGTCTGTATATTTTCTTCTGCAAAAATTGGTGTTCCGCACGCAACAGAACCTACTAGTGGAATATCCACAGTATTTATAGAACTGTTACTATGGGTATTTGCGAGAATAAGACCTCTTACGCTCTTTTTTATGAGACCAGCATCAATAAGCCTATCGACAACTAGACTTGCAGATCTTGGAGACTTTCCACCTGTTACAGCGTTAATCTCACGCAAAGAAGGACTTTCACCATAATAAATAATCCTGTTACGGATAAGGGCAAAAGCTTTTTTGTCTTTGTCACTAAGGTTATTTGTCATAGTATACAAAGTATACACTAGATTATACTATAAAGCAATATTTACCCTATATGAAAAAAGTAGTGGAGTATTAACGCTGTCAAAATTGATATAATTGTCCCCCATATAAGTTTCTTCCAAAAACCATCTCCTGGAGAAACAACCAAATTAGATGTCTTATCGAATCCACTGGCGCAAATTGGTCCGAGTATTAAAAATACAATACTAAGAAAAAATACATATGCAAAAGCAGATCCCAACTGAGTATTTTTACTGATGGTCATTAGTCCGAGAAATACTCCAGTTAATAAATTACTTCCAAACATAAAGATTCCAGAAAGTAGCGATAGTCCAACTGCCCTATACCCAGTGAGTAGAACAACAATCGCAGTGACTAGACCAATAAAATAGAAAAATGAAAATGGTAATATTGTGGACCAACCTGGCATATTTTGCCCACCGATAATTATCCATGGTTTAAAATAAAAAAATACTAGTGCGAGTATCAGTAAACCATAAATTATTCTTGAGATTTTCATAAGACATTTATTTTTTATTAACAATATAAACCCTAGTTTCCGTATTCTTTTTGTCTAGCATAATATAACCCTCTTTTTGAAGTGTATCAATTCTATACATAGATTATTATATTTAATTTTAATACCTTAGTTAGACTGTCTAAATGTAAGTATATTCTTCAATATAATTATATAAACCTATAATATTATGGGGTTGGTTGATAATATATGGATAATTATTTTCTATTTCCCAGACTTAGTTCTATTATCTTGCTTACACAACATCTGACAATTTACTGCTATCGTTTTGCCTCCTTCATGCCAAGGTGTAATGTGATCAGCTTCCATTTCAGAAATATCATATTTTTTCTTACAGAACGGACAGATACCATTTTTTCGCTCATACGCCTCACGTTTCATTTTGTCGGTAAATGCACGAATGGAAAGATATTTTTCTTGTCTCGTCAAAATATATGGGTAAATACCAGATTTTTTCGTAATATCCTCATCTTGCATTAGCTCTTTTATTTCTTTTTCTAATTTATCGGTATTAAATTTCTGATTTTTAAATTCATTATAAAGCTCGCCCCAGTTCACATCAGACATTTCTTTTCGATAATTAGTAAAAGTCTTTCTTGCCCATGCAATTACATTTTGAAAATATTTCCACAATTCATCCACATTTTTATCATGCTGGTGCTTTGCCATGTATGCCTCAATCTCTTCGTTATTTATCCAAGAAATTGCAGTTTCTAAATATTCCTGTCTGATAGGAGAACCTGTGACCAATTGTCCGCCATCATTTGCAAGCAAATAAGCCGCACAATTTGTTTTACTAAATTTCAATTTTGCGTCAGAAAGCCAAGGGCCAGTGTAGACAGCATTTCTAAGTTCTTGAGGAAATAACTTTTCACCAGCGATATTGATAATTTTAAACCAATCGAGTTTTTCCTTATCACTTCCTTCACAGTGATAAATCATAAGATCATAATTCATAATTTGTTCTTTTTCCTCGGGAGTCAGATTATGGAACATCGCAGTTCGCCCATTAAATTCAATAGAAAAATCACCATTTACGAATTGAGCAAGACTGATTGTTCTTTGTTGTCCATCAAGCACTTCAAAATTACCGTCTTCTTTTTTTACCCAATACATCACATTCAATGGAAAACCATTTTTAATAGTTTTAATTACTTCATCTCGTTGTTTTCCGCTATATACAAACTCTCTTTGGTATTTCGGACGAATATCCAATTTACCACCAAAAGCACTAACACCCTCTTCAGCACTGTCTTTATAGTCCTTTACGACTTCCGCAATTTTAATTTTGTGTAAACCTATTTTCATATTATTTTTGTGGTTTTTTGTTTTTAATAAGTATTCTTGCATAAGGAACTTCAACAATTCCATTTTTAATCATATATAAATCCCCATCAACTGCACCTCTTTTCTGGATTTCTTTTCTGTATGTCTTATGCTCTTTTTTATATGGTTTAACTCCAATATCTAAACCTGAGTTAGAAATTCCCAAGCCAAGAATTTTGAATTGATCTGGATTGTACTTATCAACAAAAGTGATTGGCACACCCATACCACCCTTATAATCCATTGGTATTTCCTGAACTTTTGAGACTTCTATGCCTTCATAATTAGCATACTGGGGATAATTTTCTGGGTTATATTTTTTATAAAGGACAATGTCTTGTTTATGTTTTTCCACCTCAAGATTTGTAAACCAACATGAAGTTGAAACCCGAGCAATCTTTTTACCATTTTTATCAATGTGGTGATACAGATCCCAGTCATTAGGAACCTCAAAAAACATTCCTACATTAAAATTTGTATAACCAGTACGAAGATTATCGTCTTTAATTAACTTAAAAACTTCTTTATAGGTTATTGCATTTGTGTTTCCAATGATCAAAAACTTTTTATTGTATTCTGTAAGTTGGGCAATATATTCTCTAAAAAGTGAAAAGGGTGGATTTGATACAATTATATCTGCTTGTTTGAGTAATTCGACACTTTCTGAACTTCTAAAGTCTCCACCATCCTCTAGTGGTGCCCATTCATTATTCTTGTTGGATTTGAGTTGTTCAGCAATATCACGCAAGTCAAATGCCCCGTCACCATCAAGATCACTGACCTCGTTGATAATAAATTTGTTAGCAGTTGTTTTTGGACGACCTTTTGGAGTGGCGAGTGTTTTGTCTTCACCAAATAGCCCTAATTGAGTATTCGCGATCGGTGACGGCTTGTAGCTGGTAGCAATAAGCCTTTTTAAACCAAGGGCATTAAAATTACCCGCAAAATATTTGAAAAAATTACTTTCGAACGGATCATCACAATTACAATATACTACCTTGTCACGGAATTGATCTTTATAATATTTTAACTCCTTTTCAATATCAACAAGCTGAGTATAAAACTCGTCCTTTTTAGCTTTACTGGCTTTATGGAGATTACTATTTAAACTTGTTTTATCATTACTCATAAATTTATTTTCCTCTTTCTATATCAGCTTGCTGTTGCATCCATGCATCTCCAGCCGCTTCAACTTGTTTCTCTGTTGGCTCACCTTCATCCATCCTTCGTCGTCTATCATCTAAAATTTCATCTTCATATTCAAAATAGAGCGTTCCTTGTGGTCGCCTTGAATATCCCAACAATTCCATTGCAAAAGTAGACAAGCTACTAACTTTGCCATCAATTTTTATTTTGTCATTTTCTACTACTTCAGCAACGATATTTGAATCCCTTGTGAAAGTAAGTTTTGATCCAACAGAAATTCCATATTGTGCAAAATGAAATCTTGAGCGTCTTTCTTTAACTTCATCAACTTCCTTTTCTTGTTCTGGTGTTAAGCCACTATCAACCTTTGTCTCTCGAATTTCGACTCGCTTCAATGCAAGCGTCGCATACTCTGGGTTCATTTTGAAAAATTCTCGACTATCTCGTGCTCGACGATCGGCAAAAATAGAATGAAGCCATTTTTCTTCTTTTTCGGCGTTCTCCACTGTCGCCGCGTAGTAAACCTCAAACGGAAGAGGCGTACCAGTTCGGTCTAATTGTTTTAGCCTTTCTTTGATATCACCATGAGTAAAGCCAATTTTTACATACTCTGGCATCGATTCATTTTTTAAAATATAGACAATTTGATTCATAGTTTTACTCTTACATAAAAGTAATTAAACTCTATCATTTTTTGACAAAAATTCAAGGGATACAAATAATTTAATTCCCCGCACCCCCGCCCAAAAAAACAGCGAGGACGGCACGGCATTCCTCCCCTCAAACCCCTCCTGCCGTGCCGTCCGCTCCAAGCGCCGAGTGAAGCGAAGGCGCAACCCCTCACTAAAGAAAGCGTCGCAAAGCGACACCTTATTGTTCTGGATTTTCAGCGAAAAAAGTACGAACTTCATCCAAAAAATTCAGCAATTTCGCAGAAAAGGAAAAATCGTCGAAAAAAGGAGAAGGAAATGCAGAAAGCGGAGGGCGGGGCGGAATTCCCCCCTGAAACCCCCCTTCCGCCCCGCCCGCATCTTTGTTGGCGTTTTTGGGAATTTTCGTGACAAATGCAAAAGGAAAATGCGGAGAAAAAATGAGGGTGCGGTTGAGGACCAGATGGGTACTCACCTCCTTTTAGTTTTCATTTTTAATCCAAACACAAATCGCGTAATCACAGTGGCTTGAAAGCCGGCCCACTTCCGCTTCCATAGAGTCTGTGGCGCGCCCTACGCACATATCAGAACGGCTACCGCGCTTCCCCCACCGTCTTTGTTTTTAATTACAAAGACCGTGGGGCGCGTCCGCCATACAGATATGTGCTAGGCGCGAAGAAACTTCAGTGAGAAGAAGCGAAAGTCGACCGCCTCTCGATGAAAATCTAGTTGTTAACTGTTTATGCACCAAAATATTTCTTGACTTAACAAAAATTTGGTAAAATATATTTATGAGTGACAAGAAATATTTTATTTACACTAGAAAATCTACCGACACGGAGGATCGGCAAGTGAGAAGCCTTGCCGACCAGCTCTCTGAGCTACGCGAGCTCGCCAAAAAAGAGCAACTTGAGGTTGTAGATATATTCATAGAGAAGCAAACTGCCAAAACACCTGGTAGACCTATTTTTGCTGAAATGCTAAACCGTATTGAAGCTGGAGAAGCTTCAGGTATTTTGGCTTGGCATCCAGACAGGCTCGCTCGCAACTCGGTGGATGGTGGCAAAATTATTTACATGGTTGATACGGGCGTGATTACTGATCTCAAATTTCCAACATTCTGGTTTGATGCTACACCTCAAGGCAAATTTATGTTATCTATATCTTTTTCACAGTCAAAATACTATGTTGATAATCTTTCTGAAAATGTTAAGAGAAGTTACAAACAAAAATTGAAGAATGGCATCTGGCCACAGAAAGCTCCTATCGGATATCTCAATGACAAGAAAACAAAACTCATTGTTGTTGATACTGAGAAGGCACCATTCATCAAGAAGGCATTTGAAACTTACGCCACTGGAAATTATACTCTGTCAGCGCTCCGTAAGAGTATGGGTGAACTTGGCTTGACTGGACACAAAGGCAAGGAACTATCAATTTCAAATTATCAGTATCTTCTCAAAAATAATTTATATCACGGACTCATACTTTTTCATGGTGAGTTTTATGAAGGCAAGCATGAGCCTATCATCACCAAAAAGATTTATGATACCTGTCAGGAAGTCATGACACGAAAAAGCAAACCCCAACATAATGGTGGTCTCAAACCATATGTATATCGTGGACTATTCAAGTGTGCAGAGTGTAGCTGTTGCATCACCATAGAGACGAAGAAAGGTCATAACTATTTGAGATGTACGAAACGTAAAGGCCCATGTTCACAAAAATATGTTCGTGAGGAAGCTATGACTACATTGATTCAGGATGAGATCAGAAAAGTGTCACTTTCTGACGAAGTAGCTGATTGGTTAATTGCACAGGTTGAAAAAGAGAAAATGGAGGATGCTAAGGGATCAAATATCCAAATTGAAAAAGTGAATACTGAGATCACCGCAGTTGATTCTAAACTAGAAAAACTAATGACTGCATATCTTGAAAATGTTCTTACTCTTCCCGAATATCAAGAAACTAAAAACAAGCTTGTTACCGAAAAGCAGGTTTTGAAGGACAAACTTGTTGCTTTCAGTAAAGTTTCAGCTGATCGGTTCGAACCGGTGATAAATTTCCTAAACGACTGTAAACAAGCCACTATTTTGGCAGAGAGTACCGATACAGCGAAAATCCGCTCATTCTTCCAAAAAGTCGGTTCGAACCCACTCGTCCTCAACCGCACCCTCATTTTTTCTCCGCATTTTCCTTTTGCATTTGTCACGAAAATTCCCAAAAACGCCAACAAAGATGCGGGCGGGGCGGAAGGGGGGTTTCAGGGGGGAATTCCGCCCCGCCCTCCGCTTTCTGCATTTCCTTCTCCTTTTTTCGACGATTTTTCCTTTTCTGCGAAATTGCTGCGGGACTTGGAGTCGGACCAAGATAACATCCTCCAGAGGGATGTGTCCTACCATTAGACGATCCCGCAATTAATATTTCTTAAACTGTAAAATTTCCACCAACCTGTCGACCTCATCCTTTCTCGAAAGTTGCACATCGCAATAGCGAATATGTGGATGAAATCCAAGTTTTTTCACTAAAGAAAAAACATTCTTCAGCATTGACTTATTCCTATTTGAAAAAAACAATTTATAAGTACCTGTTGGTTTATGGGTACTAAGGCAACCTTCTGCCTCATATAGCCCACGTAGGTATCTTACTATAAAGTCTCTATTTAACAAAATCCAATCAGGAATACTAATTTTCTTTTTTATTCTGGCTCCAGACGGAATTCCTAGTCTTTTACTTATGTTTTTTTCATAAATAGTAATTTTTACGCAATTCATATTCTTTCTTTTTGAAACTGTCGGCTTCTTGTGAAAGACACTCTCGAACATAGCAGCATATCTTTTTATAAAACCAGGATTATTTGAATTAGAAAATAAAGAAAGAGACTCTGTGCGTGGAAATTTGTAAATATTTCCATCCCCAAGAATAACTCCGATAAATTCTGCGAGTTCCCCGTTCCTAGCAAATTCAGGATAATCAGACTTAATTTTACCCATTTTGCGCATTTTTTCTCTCCAAACAGAAAAATTATCACGATTCCTCATTTTCATTGTCTCCGATATTTTTCTTACTGATGGGCTTGTCTCTTTACTTAATCCTTTATTCCACGCTTTTCTCATATTCCACAATTATAGTATATTTTCCTACCATTAGACTAACTTGTATGGGATAAACAAAAAACCACCCCACAGGAACCATTACAGTTCCCGCAGGGCAAAGTTTTGACATCCCCACTTCAGAGGGATTTAATCTTCCCGTCTGAAGGAAGTTCTCTTCAGTGACGGGAGTTGATCCGCACAATGGCCGTGCGTTTTCTTGAAGCAATCAGCGCAAGTAGGAATTGGGTAAACATCACCCATGACACAGAGCAAGGCAATCTTTGTAGCTTGCTCTCGGCAAGCCGAATGCCTGCACAAATGGAGCTTCAGTGGCAAATGAGATTGACGCCCTGTGTAATGATTGAATCGACGGAACTGATCTCCAAAAATGCGCTTGGCAAGTGTCTGAAGTCGGAAACGTCCAGTCAACACAAGTTCATCAGGCCGAAAGAAAATGACACGAGGGCATTCCTTCCAGAGATCATTCTCATAGAGAAAGTCTATGTTTTCCCTGCTCATCAAACCGTACCTGTCATCCCAGTCCTGAACTGACATGAGCCCACACCGTTGATGTATGTGCGCATGAGTCGAGAAGTCACATCTATCAACTTCAACATTGAAAAATACTGCGACACTGTACACACAGCCATTAAGGTTTGTGTGTGGCGCGACAACGAGGCCTTGATGACCAC
>CAYXWP010000026.1:0-11380 GCA_964468845.1 uncultured Candidatus Saccharibacteria bacterium
TAATTCATATACCTCATATTATATCTAGGTGGTGCACTTGAGAGTTGAATGTGCCTGGTCTTAACTGTACTTTTAGCTACGATTATGGTGGTATCCACTATGAAAGAAGTGGATCTTCTAATGATGCTGGAGATGTCCTTGCAGATTTTCTAGCACATATTCGCGGGTCTATGAACTGCGGTTATCTAAACTCAGAACAAACATTTACAACACCATTTCCTATGAACAACTGTCAGTCCGGAGAAGTTGAACTTGATGTCCCTGAACCTAAAACGTGCACGACTCCAGCAGATACAGAAGTATCAATTGTGTCACAGGCTCATGCAGACGAATTAGCGTTGGATGATGCAATATTGCAGTGTTCAGCCTGGCAGTCATCATGTGCCAGTATTCCATTTTGCTATTATATTGATTCCACGACGAATCAAAATCACGCCCTTTCACCGACAATGAGTGCAACTTTTTATGAGGATCTAACAGTTCCATATGGAAGTTCATGCGTTTCTGAAAAAAGAACTTGTAATTTGACCTCTGATCCATATAAAAGTCCAACCGTATCCCTAGATGGTTCTTTTGAATACACATCCTGTACTGTCGATCCAAAGCCCACATCTACGCCTACAGTTACACCGACACCTACTCCAACCACCACTCCTACTCCTACAGTAACCCCAACACCTACAGTTACTCCCACTCCGACACCAACTTACTCACCAACTCCAACTGTGACGCCGACACCAAGCGTCACACCAACGCCGTCTGTCACTCCATCAGTAAGTCCTTCTCCTACTCCTAGTGTATCAATAACACCAACACCTTCATCAAGCCCAAGTCCATCTTCAAGCCCTGTTAGTGTGGCAAAGTCCCGAGGACTGGGTGCGCTGGTCTTTGAGATTTTTGCGAGTCTGTTTGATACTTTATTCAGATAATAATTAATACACTATGCCACCCAACGATAGAATATCCCTCTCAGTTTTTATGCCTTTCTACAATGAAGAGCATAATGTCAGAAGGGCGGTAGAAAATACAATTAAAACCCTTGAAGAAACTCAAAAAGTTTTTCAATATGAGATTATTATCGTAAACGACGGCAGTACAGATTCTACAGAGAAAGTCGCACAAGAGTTGATAAGTAAGTATCAAAACGTGCGCCAGATAACCCATGAAAAAAACATGGGTTATGGTGCTGCTTTGATTACTGGAATAAGAAATTCAGTTCATGATTATATATTTTTCATGGACGGGGATCTCCAGTTTGATATTAATGAAATAAACAAGTTGCTGGGATTAATTCCTGTTAATAGGGTTGTGATCGGCTATCGTAAGAAACGAAATGATTCTCTGATTAGAAGTATAAATTCAAAGTCGTGGAAATTGTTAAATAGTTTAATTTTTGGCTTAAATGCTAAGGATCCAAATTGTGCGTTCAAACTTTTTAGAAGAGATTTGGTCGCTCACATACCACTAGTATCAAACGGCGCAATGATTTCAACCGAGATTCTAATTAAACTAAAAGCACAAGGGGTAGATTTTGTTGAAGTTCCAGTTAGCCACTTTCCAAGACAACAAGGGAAGCCAACGGGAGCAAATATTCGGGTAATACTAAAGGCATTTAGTGAGCTATTCATTCTTTGTCGTACCAATTTAGGTCTTATCATAAGGAGACAGTTATTTCGGTTCGTATTAATTGGTCTTCTCAATACTGCGATTGATTTTGCTCTCTATTTCATACTGACTAGATATACTTCATATTTTTTTGAACATCTTGTCGTCGCTAAAGTCGTATCGTTCCTCGCGGGTTCGATTTGCAGCTTTATTCTTAATAGAACATGGACTTTTGATATATCCAATATTAGAATTCGATTCGCTGAGATTGCAAAATTCTACACTTCTGTGGGTATAAGCGTAGTTGGAAATGCATTGTTGATGAAATTTTTCATTAGCGTATTGTCTATTTACGATCTGTACGCAGTAATACTCTCAACAATATTTACTTTCGTATTCAATTTCACAATATACAAGCTATGGGTTTTTAGAAAGAAAAATGAGTAAATTTAAGAATAAATTTTATTTTGCATTAATCCTCATTGTGCTTGGCATCTGCACTAGACTTTTTACAATTGGTTACCCAAGCGAGGTTGTCTTCGACGAAACATACTTTGGTAAATATGCCTCTGAATATTTATCTGGTAAATATTATTTTGATCCACATCCGCCATTAGGCAAGCTATTAATCAGTGGAATGGGGTACGCAGCGGGGAATAGGGTAGACAATACAGATTATTCTAAAATTGGTAGCAGTTATGATAGCAATATTTATATTTGGTATAGATTATTGCCAATACTAGCTGGGATTCTTTTGCCATTGATGATTTTTTTAATTGTAATTCAATTGAGCGTTGCCCCAGTAGTTGCCTTTGCATCTGGATTATTGATAATTTTTGAAAACTCTTTGGTTACTCAATCACACTTTATATCAATTGATAGTCTTTTATATTTGTTCGGTTTTTCGTCATTATGGTTGTATTTGTTATATAAAAAAAGTAAAGACAGGGCTAGAAAAACATACTTCATTCTCTCAATGGTTACTGCTACTCTTGCTTTAAGTATTAAATGGACCGGCCTATCTTTTGCAGGATTAATATTTCTCATAGAGCTTTATGAATTTAGGTCTATTATAAATAGGTTCATTATAAAATCGTTGGTAAAGAAAATTGCGGTATTTCTAGTCATTGGCTCTATTCTCTATTTGTCATTTTTTGTAGTTCATTTTGCTCTATTACCAAAATCGGGGCAGGGTAATGATTTTATGACACCGTCGTTTCAGAAGACGCTTTCTGGGAATAAATATAGCAATGATCCTAGTTTGGAGGCGCCTAGTTTTATAGAAAAATTTGCTGAGTTAAACAAGGAAATGTTGGCATCCAACATACGAATGAATGCAAGTCATCCATATTCGAGTAAATGGTATACATGGCCATTCATGGTTCGTCCAATTTTTTATTGGGAAGGAGCAATAAGTTCTGGAGATGCAGTTATAACGGAAAGGCCTTACATCTATCTAATAGGGAACCCAATAATATATTGGTTTTCATTTGTTTCAATTGTAATAGTATTTTTTCATCTGTTTTTATCATTCTTGTTTTCTTTTGGCATTAAATTTTTTAAACGCCTCGCTGTTTCTGAAGATCGGAAATTTGCATTAGTTTTTATTGCGCTTGGTTTTTTAATTAACTTTCTGCCTTTTGCTTTGATTGGAAGGGTGATGTTCCTTTATCACTATGGAGCTGCACTTGTATTCTCGATAATTGCACTGGTCATATTTATGGACACATTTTGTACTAGGAAAAAAAGAAATATTTATTTAGGCACCCTCGTATTTATAAGTGTATGCTCTTTTATTTTCTTTGCGCCACTGACTTATGGAGTACCACTCTCTGATTCGCAGCTAAATATGAGAATTTGGCTATCAAGTTGGCGCTAGTAATGTCGACTAAAACTTATGTCCCGCCTGATGTTGTGTTATGATAACCTTGCTATATAATTACGTCAATGCAAACTGCACCAATACCAAACAATGAAAAAGAAAGATTAGAAGCTGTTCGTAGGCTGGCTATTCTTGATACTGAGCCAGAGCATAGATTTGATAGTTTGACCGAGGAGGCTACCTTAAGATTAAAAGTTCCAATTTCGACTGTTACTATTCTTGATGAAAAAAGAGAATGGTTCAAATCTGTGAGGGGACTTGAAAATAAGGAAGGGGACAGAGCCATATCATTTTGTGGACACGCATTGCTCGCCAGAGATATTTTTGTTGTCGAGGATACATTAAAAGATATTAGGTTCGCGGATAACCCTTTAGTTGTTGGGCCTCCATATATCAGATTTTATGCTGGGATCGCTCTCATCGATCACAAGACCGGTCATCCAGTTGGGGTATTTTGTATAAAAGATACCAAACCAAGAATTTTTAGTTTGAAAGAGTTAAATATTCTAGCGGATATTGCGTCACGTGCTGAAGATGAGATTAATGCAGGTAATTTTTAAGATTTTGTAGATGATACAAATTTTTCCAGATCAAAAATCGGCTCAACACCTATACGCGCTTTTTGTTTGTATTGTTTTTGTTTTGGTTTTTGTTGGAATTGCAGAATTAATTAGTCCCTCATCAGTTAAAAAAAATAGTGAACCAATTATCGCTGAGGTACTACCTGTTGTAGTAATTCAACCCACATCTACAGAGCCATATAGATTTGATCCAAAAAGTAGAGGTCCTGCTAGTACAACGCCACAATTTGTTCTTCTTTCTTTCGATGGGTCAAAGTCAATTGAGATGTGGAGAGAAACCGTAGATTTTGCAGAAAGTATGAATGCAAATGGAGCACCCCTGCATTTTACATATTTCATAAACTCGGCATATTTTCTCGCTTTTGAAAATAGAGGGAAGTACTTGCCATTGTATGGTAAACCTGGCGACTCGATGATTGGTTTTGCTGAAAGTATTCAGTCAATAAATGAAAGAGTGAAAGGGCTCAATAGGGCAGTGGAGCTCGGTCATGAAATCGGTTCGCATACAGCAGGACATTGGGATGGTAAGAATTGGAGCGTTAATGATTGGTGCAAAGAACATAACCTATTCATTGATTTACTGTTTAATTTTGAAAATAATAATTCACAGTTTAAGTTTTCTGAACCCATAAAATTGAGAAAAAATCAGATAAGAGGGTTTCGAGCTCCTGAGCTGAGTAAAAATAACAATATGTATGAAGCGTTATCAAAAGATGGTTTTTCTTATGATTCAAGCGAGGTTGCCATCCGTGATGCGTGGCCATATCGGGATAGTAATAGGATTTGGCATGTTCCTATTTCAACCATATATTTTCCCTTGATGCAGAAAAATATTATTGCAGTTGATTATAGTGTTTGGATAAATCAAACTGCAGGAAAAAATGTTTTATGGAAGAATACTCCAGAATGGCAAATTCAATTGGACGGTATGGTAAGTGGTTATTTGAGTCATTTTAACCAAAATTATTTTTCAAATAGAGCGCCAATGGTTATTGATAATCATTTTTCTAATTGGAATGATGGTTTGTATTGGGAGGCAACTAAGGAGTTTGCAAAAAAGGTTTGCGGGATGCCACATGTTCGATGCTCCACCTTCTCTGATCTAGTAGGTTACATGGAGAAGGGCAGCGTATTAGAGTATAATTAACATTACTGAAATGGTTAAACGAAAAATAAAAGCTAAGAAAATAAAGAAAAACGGTTATGCACTCGTTCACGATGTGTTTATGATTTCAGTAGGGATTTTAATTGCGATTATCTTTGTTAAGTCGGGACTGATGGATTTGATAATTGGTGCAGTAAAAGGTTACTATGTTTTGGCAAGTTTTATTGCCGGAATATTTTTTACATCAATATTTACAATCGCCCCCGCATCCGTTGCTTTAGTAAGTATTGCAGAGCATGCTCCGATACCTGGGGTTGTATTGTTTGGTGCTCTCGGTGCTATGTGTGGAGATTTAATCCTTTTCTTTTTCATAAGAGATCGTTTCGCCGAAGATTTAATGGCGACAATGAAGAAGTCTACAGTGAGACATATCCTGAGATCATTGCATTTTGGATTTTTGAAATGGCTATCACCAATAATCGGTGCTTTGATTATTGCTTCGCCATTACCGGATGAATTCGGTATTACTCTTCTCGGCATGTCTAAGGTTAAAACTGTTGTTCTGATACCGCTATCATTTTTGATGAATGCCCTCGGAATTTATCTTTTGATACAGTTTTCAAATCTACTATAAACTATTCACTAGCGAGATAGCACGATTGACAATACCCCCTAGGGGGTATATACTTTTCCTTATATGAAATACATGAAGGAAATAAATAAAGGGAAGGTTATTAGAAGACTTAAGATTTTGGAGGGGCAAGTTAGAGGTCTTCAAGAAATGATTAATAATGATAAGTACTGTATAGATGTTATTACACAAACATCTGCAGTTAAACAGGGACTTTCTAATATTGAGGATATTTTGCTCGAAAATCATATTGAGGGCTGTGTGGTGCATCAAGTTAAGTCTGGAGACGTAAACAAGGCCAAGCAAGAGATTTTGAAAGTGTACAAATTAAAAAGAAAATAATATTAGAGTTTAAGCGTATAAATTATAAGACATGACAAAAACTGCAACATATAAAATTAAAGGAATGCATTGCGCTTCTTGCGCAACAATAATTGAGAAAAGTCTCAAGAAGATTGCGGGAGTGGTTGATGCGCAGGTAAATTATGGAACAGAAAAAGCAAAAGTAACTTTTTATGAGGATAAAATTGTTCCGCAGGAAATGTCAAAGAGTATTGAGCCATTAGGATATTCAATGGATATGTCAGGAATGTCTGGCGCCACAGGTATGTCTTCTGAGGATCATGCCAAACATCTTGGGCTGGATCAAACAAAAAATGAAAAGTTGTCTGAGTTAAAAAAGATGAGGAGCCAGATTTTAATTTCAATTCCACTTGTTGTTGTGAGTGTTTTTGTGATGGTGTGGGATATACTTGCACAGTTTTCTTATGTCGGGGGAATGGGGGAGGTTGTAGGTGAATTCTTTCACCATTTATTGCCAATAATGGCCGCTTATATGCTTTTTGTTGTTGGCCAGCCATACCTTCTCGGTGTATATCGTTTCTTGCGCTATGGAAAAGCAAACATGGATACCCTTATCGGCATTGGAACATCTGTAGCATTTATTTTTAGTTTTATTGTCACTGCTTTTGAAGAATCACTTAGTCGATATATAAATGTAGAATATACATATTATGATGTGACAATTGTTGTTATAGCATTTATTGCACTTGGAAAATTTTTGGAGGCACGTTCAAAGCTTCGTACTGGAGATGCAATTGAAAAACTATTAAATCTTCAAGCTAAAACTGCTCTTGTTGTCAGAGAGGGTAAGGAGATAGAGGTCTCAATTAATGAAGTTGTGCACGATGATATTGTAATTGTAAAACCTGCTGGCAAGATACCAGTTGACGGCGTACTTGTTAGCGGGAGTTCATTTATCGATGAGTCAATGATAACGGGAGAACCGATTCCAGTTGAAAAAAATATTGGAGACAGTGTGGCAGCAGGCACAATGAATACAACCGGCTCATTCACCTTTAGAGCAACTAAGGTGGGCTCAGAAACCTTGCTGGCTCATATAATCAAAATGGTAGAAGATGCGCAGGGAAGCAAGGCGCCCATTCAAGCACTAGCAGACAAAATTTCTGGAATATTTGTCCCCATTGTTCTTGGAATTTCATTTTTAACCCTGGTCGTGTGGCTAGTATGGGGTGGCTCGGTCTTGGGCTTTGCTCAGGCATTGTCTTTAGGGCTAACTGCGTTTGTGGGAATCCTTGTTATAGCTTGTCCATGTGCTCTTGGACTCGCGACGCCTACTGCGATAATTGTGGGTGTTGGTAAAGGAGCGAAGGAGGGCATACTCATAAAAGATGCAGCTACATTAGAAAAACTTTATAAGGTCAATGTTTTGGTGGTCGATAAAACTGGGACAATAACAAAAGGTAAGCCGGAGCTAGTAAGTATAAATAATAAAAGTGCATTTGATGATAAGAAATTTATTTCAATTTTGAGTTCTCTTGAAAATAAATCCGAGCATCCGATTGCCCATGCGATAGGGTCTTATGCGAAAAATAATTCGATTACTTTGGCAGAGGTTGAATCTTTCGAAATGATAAAAGGAAAGGGAGTAAAGGGGAAGATAGATGGCGTGGAATATTTTGCTGGAAATACAAAATTAATTAAAGATTTAAATTTAACTTTCGATGTGGGCGCTTTGGAAAAAGAAACATTAGAGGGTAAGACACCAGTAATTCTTGCGTCGAGTTCGGCTGTATTGGGTATTGTGATGGTGGCGGATGCTGTTAAAGAAGAATCGATTAAAGCGGTAAAGGCTCTACACGCAAAGGGCGTGAAGGTCATAATGCTGACGGGAGATAACAAGAACACTGCAAATTATATTGCAAATGTGGTTGGTATCGATGAAGTTTTTGCGGAGGTGTCACCAGAGGATAAACTGAATAAAATTATTGAACTACAAAAAGGTGGGGCAATAGTGGCTATGACTGGAGATGGTGTCAATGATGCACCGGCACTGGCTCAGGCAGATGTGGGAATTGCCATGGGATCTGGGACAGACGTAGCTATAGAATCCGCAGGAATTACCTTGCTTCATGGGGACATTTCTAAGCTTGTTAAGGCTTTTAATTTATCAAAGATCACCATGCGAGGTATAAAGCAAAATCTGTTTTGGGCATTTATTTATAACATTGTTGGTATTCCAGTCGCTGGAGGTCTTCTGTTTCCTGTGTTTGGTGTTATGCTTTCTCCAGTATTTGCTGGCCTAGCAATGGCATTCTCGAGTGTTTCTGTGGTCATGAATTCGCTGCGTCTTGCAACTAAGAAAATATAAAAATTATGAATGAAAATATAAAAAAATACATATTCCATGTGAGTGGCATGCATTGCAAGGCATGTGAGCTTCTAGTTGAAAGCGAGATTAAAGAATTTTTTGGTATAAGGAATGTTAAGGCAGATTTGAAAAATCATTCTGTGACTGTGGAGGGGGAGTTTGGTGATACGCCTTTGGATATTCTTATGCAAAAATTTAATTTACTTGTACAGCCACACGGTTATGGTCTGTTAAAAGAAAAAGAAATTAAAAAAGTCTCTTGGTCTGACTACAAAATAGCTTTTCCAATTGCCGGTGCATTTATTCTGTTATTTATAATTTTACAGAAATTAGGAATAGTAAATTTGATTGGATCAGGCAATGTTACTCTCGGAACAGCATTTGTAATCGGTGTGGTCGCTTCGCTATCTACATGTATGGCGGTTGTCGGGGGACTTGTACTTTCAATGTCAGCAAATTTTGCGAAGGATGGAGATAAGGTAAAGCCACAGCTACTATTTCATGTAGGACGCCTCGTTTCATTTTTTGTCCTCGGAGGGGTGATTGGAGCCATTGGGTCTGCCTTCGAGCTTGGTGTCACTAGCACCTTTGTGCTAAGCATTATTGTTGGTTTGGTAATGCTTATACTCGGTATAAATTTGCTAGATACTTTTCATTGGGCAAAAAAATTGCAACCTTCGATGCCAAAATATATTTCCAAACATGTAATTGGAATTAAGAAAATTAATCACACACTTACTCCTCTTCTCTTGGGTATTGCAACCTTCTTTCTGCCTTGTGGCTTTACACAGTCGATGCAGATCTTCACCTTGTCCACTGGAAATTTCTGGTCTGGAGCAATGACTATGTCCGCTTTTGCACTTGGAACTTTACCAGTACTAGCTGTTTTGAGTTTTAGTTCACTTAGTATAAAAAGTTCAAAAAAATCGGGAATTTTCCTAAAGACTGCAGGTATTATAGTCATATTTTTTGCTTTGTTTAATTTAATTAATGCGTTTGTGGGAGTAGGTGTTATTCCTCCATTGTTTAATTTATAATTACAAATATGAAATCAACCGTTATATCAATTATTATTGCGGGCATACTAATCGGAGGGGCAATCCTTCTGGTGGGAGGTGGTGGTCAAAATAATTCATCCAACATCTCAGACGCTTCATCTCCCCAAAAAAATAATGTTAGTGTAGAGGGCGGCAAACAAGTTATCGATATTCTTGCTAGGGGAGGGTATTCACCGAAAAAGACAATTGCAAAATCTAATGCTACAACTACGCTTAGAGTAACCACAAAGGGCTCATTCGATTGTTCAGTGGCACTGTCCATTCCAAGTATTGGTTATAGAAAAAACTTACCCTCAACTTCAGTAACCGAAATTGATATTCCTCCTCAGGCACCGGGTTCTGCGTTGCAGGGTATATGTGCTATGGGCATGTATAATTTCATTATTAATTTTGATTAGTAAAAACACTAAATTTACTTTATAATAAGCGAAATATGAATACAAATCGAATAATTACATGGGGTATATTTATAGTAATGATAGGACTCATAATTTGGGGGATGATTGCCGCTTCTCAAAAAGCAAATCGAGATAATTCTTCTGCTTTACTTGTGACACAAATTTCTGATTCTGATTGGGTAAAAGGTAATGCCACTTCCACGGTAACCATTGTCGAATATAGCGATTTTCAATGTCCAGCTTGTGCCTCATACTATCCTTTAATTGAAAAAGTTATAGCTGAAAATAGCGACAGAGCCAGTCTTGTTTTCCGTAATTTTCCCTTGCCTCAGCACAAAAATGCAAAAATTGCCGCACAAGCAGCTGGTGCCGCTGGATTACAGGGGAAGTTTTGGGAAATGCATGATAGGATTTTTGCAACACAGACAGATTGGGAAAATTCTACCGATGCAAAAAATATTTTCAAAGGTTACGCGGAAAAACTTGGTTTAGATATGGAGAAATACACAACAGATGCAGACTCAAAAGAGGTGAGTGACAAGATAGATGCGGATTTGAGTGGTGGGATAAAGGCCGGAGTTAATTCAACACCTACTTTCTATATAAACGGCAAAAAAATCGAGAGTCCACAGAGCGTTCAAGAATTTAATAAACTTATAAATGAAGCGGCTAGTACAACAATTAAATCTTAATCGGATCCCTAAATGGGTCCCAGTACTGCTGCTTATCGTGGCGTTTATTGGTTTTGCAGATGCAGTATATTTAACCGTAGAGCATTATCTAAATACTATTCCACCCTGTACGATTGGAGGTTGCGAGACAGTTCTTACAAGTAAATACTCATTTGTATTTGGGATTCCTACTGCTTTGCTTGGTTCAATATATTATCTAATACTGATCATATTCCTATTTCTCTTCATAGATTTAAAGAAAGAAATGCTACTTAGAATTCCAATCATACTATCATTTCTAGGTGCAATTGCTTCTCTGTGGTTTGTATACCTCATGATCTTTGTTATTAAGTCATTCTGCCCTTACTGTGCCGTCTCGGCTGTAACCTCGCTAATTATTTTTTGTTTTTCGTTGTGGTCGCGGTACTTGTCGCTAAAAGCTCAGGAATAATTTTCTGTATATCCTCTATAGATTGAAACTTATTATATGTTTTCCCGTTTATAACTATTGCTGGTAATTCTGCAGGCACTTTGTAAAGGGAAGTCAGTGTTTTAATTGCGCTTAGATTTAAATCATAGTCAAAACTATATACTTTCATTTCTGGGTGATCTGCACGAAGCTTTGTAAGAACATATCCTTGCTTTGTACAGTCTGTGCATGTTTCCTTGTTGGTGTAGAAGTACAGTATTGATATCGGGTTTACATCACATCTTGTGTCTACTTTTTTCATTAGCAAATAATCCTTTATTTCAAGTAGAGAATAGTATTTTTTTAAGG
>CAYXWP010000027.1:0-10973 GCA_964468845.1 uncultured Candidatus Saccharibacteria bacterium
AGTCTCAAAAAAATGTTTTTTAAAATTAAATCAGATAAAAGAATATGGCGAACAGGCTTTACTCTAGTGGAGACATTAGTCGGAGTTGCTGTTTTTCTTGTTATTGCCACAGCGACATATCAAGCTTATGTGAGTTTGTTTAATTTAATTAATTTAAATCAATATAAAATTGTTGCTCTAAATCTTGCGAATGAGCAATTTGAGATTATAAGAAATTTGTCGTACGCGGATGTCGGTATTCCCGCAGGTATTCCGAATGGTAAGATTCCACATGTTCAAAACCTAGTTCGAAGCGGGATGAATTTCGTCGTCACTACTACAATTCGAAATATAGACCTACCGTTTGATGGGGTAATTGGAAGCACCACAAAACCAGACCCATCTCCTGCAGATAACAAGGGAGTGGAGGTGAGAGTTGATTGTCCTCTATGTAAAAGTTTTACTCCAGTAGTTCTATCAACTGCCGTTGCCCCAAAAAATCTGGAAACTGCCTCGACAAATGGTGCTCTATTAATAAAAGTATTTGATTCAAACGGAGTGCCTGTTTCTGGTGCTTCGGTTCATATTGTAAATTCAATAATAGTTCCAAATATCATTATTGATGATGTTACAGACATGGATGGGTTTTTACAGGTTGTTGACGCACCTCCTGGTACAAACGCATATCAAATAACAGTAACAAAAGCTGGTTATTCAACCGATAGAACATACACTCCCGGTCTTGTAGGAAACCCAAATCCAACCAAGCCCGATGCTACGGTTATATTACAACAATTAACTCCAATTAGTTTTTTTATAGATCGTTTGAGTTCGATGTCTTTTTCAAGCGTTACCCCAACTTGTGTATCTGTTCCAAGTATAGATTTTAATCTTAAAGGAGCGAAGACAATTGGTGAAAACATATTAAAGTTTACAAGCAACTTGGCAACAAATGGTGCAGGGGAGTATATAAGCAATAATATGGAATGGGATAATTATACTGTGACTGGTATCGATGGGGCATATGACATAATTGGTATTAATCCATTAAATCAAATCAGTCTTGGCGCAAATAGTAATCAGAATGTTATTTTGGTTGTCTCTGCAAAAAATCCGAGAAGCCTACTTGTAACAGTTAAAGATAGTGCAACGAAATTACCAGTTACGGATGCGATAGTTAATGTGACGAATGGTGGGGCTTATAACGTTTCAAAAACTACTGGTCGGGGATCGATAAATCAGAGTGACTGGTCCGTTGGTGGTTCTTATACTGCCGACGATGGGAATGTAGATGTTTCTAGCCCAGCTGGGGAAGTGAAGTTGAGAAAGGTTTTTAGCGAATATAATCCAGCTGGATGGCTTGAATCACTAACTTTAGATACCGGTTCTCCAAGCAATTTCTATAATCTGGCATGGGAACCAAAGGACCAACCCGTCCAGTCGGGAGTTGACAGTGTTCGATTCCAATTTGCAACAAATGCTACAACAACAGCTACAACAACTTGGGATTATAAAGGGCCAGACGGCACCAGTACTTCATACTACACAACGTCAAACTCTATTATCGCCCCAGTCCACAATGGTGATAGATATGCTAGATACAAAATGTTTTTGTCATCACAAAGCACAACGACCACTCCAAATATTTCCGACGTTTCGTTTACAGAAACATCTTCTTGCACGCCTCCGGGTCAGGTGGTTTTTCCGGGCTTAGCTTCTGATACATATCATATAGATGTTGTAAAAAGTGGTTATGCTACTTCCAGTGCGGATGTTGTTGTAGATTCGTCATGGCTTGAGAAAGAAATAATACTTTCACCGTAATACGTAATATATGATAAAGAAATACTCATTAAATAAAGGGATGACACTTGCTGAAATAGTTGTGGTTGTTGGTATTTTAGGAATAATCATGCTGGCGATAAGTTCGTTTCAGTTAAATATTTTTACAAATAATAAATTTTCTCAAGACTCTCTTTCTAGTGCCCAAGACGCAAGGACAATCTTGAGAATTATGACAAAAGAATTACGCTCAGCATCATTGAGTAACAACGGTTCATATGCAATTGCAAGTGCAGCTACCAATACACTTTCTTTTTATAGTGACATTGAAGGAGATGGGATAAAAGAACAATTAAGGTATTTTATTGCCACAACAACTTTGAAAAGGGGACTAATTAAGCCGAGTGGATCTCCTCTTGTTTATAATCCGTCTAGTGAAGTTATTACAACTTTAGCTTATAATATAAAGAACGCTACCACCACCGCACTTTTTGAATATTTTGATGAAAATTATTCCGGAACAAGTACCCCTCTTTCAATGCCAGTTACAGTTACAAATATTAAGCTTGTTAAAATTAATTTACTGATCGATGCGGATCCACTCAAGAGTCCGATTATTAGACATTACACATCGCAAGTAAACCTAAGGAATTTAAAAGATAATTTATGAAAAAAACAAACAAATCTTCAAGTGGCCTGATTTTGGTAAATGTCTTGGTTTTTGGCGTCATTGCGATAGTCGTGACAACATCTCTTGTAAATTGGGGGGCAACAATGTTGAAGGATACTCGGCAGTTAAGTCTCAAAGAACAAGCTTTACAAATTGCTGAAGCCGGAGTGGATTATTATCGTTGGCATCTTGCTCACTCTTCCACTGATTATAAAGATGGCACGGGAACAACCACTTCAAATGGACCATTCCTCCATGATTTTGAAGATAAAGACGGTAATATTATTGGGCAATTTGCCTTGACCATTACTCCGCCTCCAGTTGGCTCAACACTTATAAAAATTAAATCAAAGGGAACTATTGTGGCGGATCCTTCTGTTTCTAGAACAATTCAGGTGTCCTTGGCTATCCCATCTTTCGCTAAATTTGCAGTAGTAGCTAATGATGTAATGCGTTTTGGTGCAGGTACAGAGATTTTTGGGCCCATACACTCAAACGAGGGGATTAGATTTGATGGTATTGTCCATAATCTTATTACAAGTTCCGTTGATCATTACAATGACACAGAAAATCCTGGGGGAATGGTTTTTGGAGTCTATACAACTTCTGGAACAGATGACCCATATTACCCAGCAGAGGTCCCTGATCGCCCCGATGTATTTATGGCCGGAAGACAATTTCCTGTTGCGAATGTAGATTTTACTGGAATTACTGCTGATATAAATGCTCTAAAGACTTTGGCTATGACAGGAGGTAAGTATTTTGCTTCATCTGGCTCGCAAGGGTATCACATCGTGTTAAAAACGAATGATACATTTGATTTGTATAAGGTTACGGCATTAAAGGCAGCCGCTTCACATTGTAATAACAGTCAAAGTCAGAATGGGTGGGGGACATGGAGCATAAAAACGGAAAATTATATTGGTAATTATTTACTACCTGCGAACGGAATAATTTTTGCTCAAGACCACGCCTGGGTTGATGGAAAAATAGATGGGGCAAGACTTACAATTGCTGTGGGCGATTTCCCAGACAGCGCAAGTAAGAGAAAAAATATTATCCTAAATAAGGATTTACTATACACAGACTATAATGGAGGCGATGTTATCGGCCTTATTGCACAGGGAGACATTTCTATAGGCCTAGAGAGTGAAGACGAACTACGAATCGATGCCGCACTTATCTCACAAAATGGAAGAATTGGTAGAAATTATTTCTCTGATGACTGTGGAGCCTCATACGTGAGAGATACGATTACTCTCTACGGAATGATAGCAACGAATGATAGATATGGTTTTGCTTATACTGACGGCACTGGTTATACAAATAGAAATATAATTTACGATAGTAACCTATTGTACGCCCCTCCACCCAGCTTTCCTTTGACTTCAAATCAATACTCGACTCTCTCTTGGGAGGAGATTAAGTAAATGGTATACTAGTGTCATTATGAACAAAAAAATAGTAGTTGGTAATTGGAAGATGAACCCTACCTCTGTCGAAGAAGCAAGACGTATTTATCGCTCGGTAAATAACACCGCAAAGAAGTTAACGTCCACCGATGTTGTTGTTTGTCCACCTTTTGTCTATTCAAAACTTTTTTTAAGCAAAAATAATAAAAATCCTGTTTTGGTTGGTTCCCAGGACTCATTTATGGAAGATCAAGGATCATATACAGGTGAGGTCAGCCCATTAATGCTCAAGGATCTTGGCATTTCCTACGTAATTGTTGGACATTCAGAGAGAAGGGCGCGTGGCGAGACAGATGAACTGGTTTCAAAGAAAATTCAAGCAGTATTGGAATCTGGTATGAGTCCTATCTTGTGCATAGGGGAGAAGGAGAGAGATGCTGGAGGTAATTATCTTCACTTTATTAAAGACCAAATTAAAAATTCTTTAAATAAGGTTTCGAAAAAATATATAAATAAGTTGGTTATCGCTTATGAACCACTTTGGGCCATTGGAGCAAAGGAGGCAATGAATACTTCGGACATACATGAAATGACACTCTTTATAAAAAAGGTTTTGTCTGACATTTATGGTCACAGCGAAGCTTTATCAACTAAAATTCTTTATGGAGGCTCGGTGAACTTTAGAAATGCTACAGATATTATTGTTAGTGGACAGGTAAATGGTTTGCTGGTGGGTAGAGAAAGTATAAATTCTGCTGGTTTCGTGGAATTATTAAAGGCTGTTGATTTATTATAATTACTATTTACTTTTTTTATGAAAAATATACGAGAGGTTGAAAAACTTGATGGGGTAAGGGTTCTCGTCAGACTTGACCTTAATGTTCCAGTCCAGAACGGTGTTATCGTTAATGATTTTCGCATCCAAAAGTCTTTACCTATTATTAAATATTTGTCTGAAAAAGGGGCACAGATTATCTTGATGAGTCATATTGAGACAAAAGACGACCCGACGCTTGAGCCGATTGCAAAACATTTCAAGAAACTTGGCGTCGATTGTGTTTTTGAGAAGAATTACAAAAAAGCCCTTACTACAAAAAATAAAATAACGTTACTTGAGAACTTACGCGTATATGAGGGCGAAAAGAAGAACGATAAAAAATTTGCGAAGGAATTGGCTTCCTTGGCTGATATTTATGTAAATGAGGCGTTTCCTGTATCTCATCGTGAGCATGCTTCTGTATGTGCGATTACAGAATTTCTTCCAAGTTACGCGGGGTTGCAGTTTGAGGAAGAAATCAAACACCTTAGCTCAGCTTTTAACCCAGATCATCCTTTTCTTTTTATACTTGGAGGTGCAAAGTTTGAAACAAAATTACCTTTAATTGAGAAATTTATAGATATTGCAGATAAAATCTTTGTTGGAGGTGCTTTGGCAAATAATTTCTTTAAAGAACAGGGTAAAGATATAGGAAGTTCTCTAGTTTCCCCTGAAAATTTTAATTTAAGTAGATTTTTGGAAACGAACAAAATACTTTTGCCAGTGGATAGTTTGAAAAAGGGTGATGCTGTTATGGACTGTGGAATGGAAACGGTTGATTTACTTAAAACAGAGATTGAAAAAGCGAAGTACATTCTTTGGAATGGTCCCCTAGGAGCCTATGAGACTGGTTATAAGGCCTCTACACTACAGCTCGCAGAGATTCTCGCAGATGTCACAAATCGTGGCGCCAAGACCATTGTGGGAGGAGGGGATACTATTGCTACGATATCAGAGTTAAATCTTGAAGATAAATTTACTTTCGTTTCAACCGGCGGTGGTGCAATGCTAGATTTTCTTGCAAAGGGGACTTTGCCAGGGATTGAGGCGCTAGAGAAGGGGATGTAGTTATAAATTCTCAATTATCTTCATCTTATTTCCCTCAAAATCGGTCTTCTCTCCATTTACTGTCTCTGGATTTGGGAAAACCCATATATGAGCATGTGGTATTTCTTCGCCAACTATTTTTATTGAGATTGCATCAGTGTCGAAGGCCTTTCTTTGTGCGAGTGCTATTTTTTTCACCACATCAAAATATTCCTGAGTATTTGGAACATCCCATACCCAGCGATAGTGTTCCTTTGGAATAACTAGAGTATGCCCAGGGGAAAGCGGGCGAGTATCCATAAAAGCCAGAAAATTGCTATCTTCATAGACAACATGACCTTGAATTTCCTTTTTGGCTATTTTGCAGAAGATGCAGGATTGCATGAATATAGTATATCAAATGTTATACTGCAGTGCATGAAGAAATACGAAATCCGCAAGAAGACAAAAGACACCTTGATTGACCATCTCCTATTTCATCGGGGTATCAAATCTGTTCAGGAAAAAGAGCAATTCCTCGACCCCAATTACGACAATCACATTCACGACCCTTTTCTCTTGAAAGATGCAAAGAAGGCAGCGAAAAGGATAATAAAGGCGATTGAGAATGATGAAAAGATAGTTATATATAGCGACTATGATGCGGATGGTATTCCTGCCGGGGTTATTTTTCATGATTTTTTTAAAAAAATTGGTTTTAAGAATTTCACGAATTATATTCCACATAGGCATGATGAAGGTTTTGGTTTAAATACCGATGCTGTGGAACAGTTTGTGCTCGATGGGGTGCAATTGCTCGTTACTCTTGATTGTGGAATTTCTGATATTGAAGCAGTGAAGCTAGCACAGGATAGAGGAATTGATGTGATTATTACAGATCACCATGAACCACATGAGGAAATGCCACCTGCCTTTGCTATTGTTGATCACAAGCAAGCAGATTGTAAGTATCCAGAAAAAATTCTTTGTGGTTCTGGTGTGGGATTTAAACTCATTCAAGCAATTCTTAAATTAAATAGATTTAATATGAAAGAAGGTCAGGAGAAATGGCTTCTCGATATGGTTGGGCTGGCGACGCTTTCTGATATGGTGCCGCTGACGGGTGAGAACAGAACATTTGCACATTTCGGTTTGAGGGTTTTAAAAATTAGTCCGAGAAAAGGGTTGATGAGATTGCTCAATCATTTAAAGATAAATCAAAAACATTTAACCGAAGATGATATTGGTTTTATGATAACGCCACGCATTAATGCCGCTTCAAGAATGGGCATGCCTATGGATGCTTTTCGATTGCTTGCAACGGACGATGATATAGAGGCGCATAAATATGTTGAACATTTGGACAAGATAAATAATGAACGAAAAGGGACTGTAGCGGTTCTCGTGAAAGAGGTGAAAAAAATAATAAAAGAAAGATTTGCTGATAATCCAAAAAATGTAATTGTTGCTGGAAATCCTGAATGGAGACCGTCTTTGCTTGGGCTTGTGGCGAATACTCTGGCCGAAGAATTCGGAAAGCCAGCTTTTCTCTGGGGAAGGGATGGTGATGGGGTGATAAAGGGTTCATGTCGTTCGGGCGGAACTGTAAGCGTCGTGGATATAATGCATAAAGTTCCTGAAGGAATAATGATCCAATACGGCGGGCACTCCGCTTCTGGTGGTTTTGCTGTTTCAAATGAAAGTATTCATCATTTTGATGAACATTTGAACAAGGCTTTTGAGCTACTTACAAAGGAAATGGCGGACGGAAAGATATTGGTTGAGTCAGATTACATTGATATGGAAATTCCACTTGATATGGTGAATTGGAATACATATGCAGATATTGAAAAACTCGCTCCTTTTGGAGTTGGTAATAAAAAGCCTGTGTTTATTTTCAAAAATGCGAAAGTTACCGGCATTAAAGAGTTTGGCAAAGAAAAAAATCATTTGGAATTACTTTTTAAAAAAGGAAATGGGCAGGCGGTGAAAGCGATTGGTTTCTTTATGGATTTGGAGAGTTTTAAAAATAGGGAGGGGGAGCAAGTGAAAGTTGGGGATACTATTGATTTGATTGCTACCATGGAGAAGTCGCTTTTTGGTGGGAGGACTGAGCTAAGGCTGAGGATTGTTGATGTGGTCTAGAATTGTTATATACTTAGGTTTAACAATGATAAATTTAAAGACAATAGTTAAGTCGATTTTCCTCCTCCTCGCCACTGTATATGTATACTATGTTGGCCAAGACCCGATTAATCATTTTATTGTTCATTCAGTTCATCTGATTTTCCACGAGGCTGGGCATTTTATATTTATGTTTTCGGGTAGCCAATTTATACATGTCGCAGGCGGTACTTTAATGCAATTACTAATCCCAATTATCCTCGGACTCTATTTTTGTTTTGTTCGAAAAGACGTCTACGCAATGTCATTTATGTTTCTATGGCTTGGTTCAAGCTTGTTTGACGTTGCTGTGTATGCGAAGGATGCAATATATATGAATTTAGATTTGTTTGGTGGAGATGGTGTGATTCATGATTGGAATTATTTATTAGATACTTTGGGCGTTTTGAAATATACCTCACAGATTGCTAAGTTTATTTATTCTCTTGGAATGTTCTCGATAATTATTGGGGCGATTTGGGGAGTTTACAATCTTTTTTCTGAGAAAAAGGAAATTGATACTGTATAATACTGGTATGCAAATAAAAATCTTCACAGATGGTGCATCGAGGGGAAATCCTGGCCCAGGCGGATGGGGGAGTATTGTTGTGTTTGGTGAGGAGAGGGTTAAGGAATTTGGAGGGAGAGAAGACGATACAACGAATAACAGAATGGAGCTTACAGCTTGTATTGAAGCTTTGAAAAATGTAGAAAAAAATAGCTTTGCGGGCATTACAGTATATTCTGATTCCTCTTATGTAATAAATGGAATTACAAAATGGGTGCGCGGTTGGAGAGCGAATGGTTGGAAAACAAAGACAAAGGATGAGGTTTTAAATAGGGATTTATGGGAAAAACTTGTCCAAGTTACGGAGGGCAAAAATGATGGTAAAAATATTTCATGGGAATATGTCGGCGGACATTCAGGAATTGCTGGAAATGAGAGATGCGATGTTATCGCGACTTCTTTTGCAGATAAGATTGAGATAGAGTTGTATAATGGCCAATTTTCTAATTATCCTATAAAAAATATTTTAGATTTATCGAGTTCGATAGTTGAAACATCAAAGAAGTCACATTCAAAAGCAAAGGCATATTCATACATAAGTATGGTTGGAGGAAAAATCGAAATTCATGCAACGTGGGCAGAATGCGAGGCCCGTGTAAAGGGTAAAAGCGGAACTCGTTTTAAAAAAGCTATTTCTCAAGAACAAGAGAAAGAAATTATCTCGGAGTTTATGAAGGAAGTGTCTTAGTTTTAAGCTGGCAACTCTAATCTATATCGCATCTCTCGCGCAATCTTTAGCGTTTCTTAATAACTATTTTATAAGTTCTTAAGGTGTTTTTGTTATGGTTGTGGAATGAGTAATGAATTATTTGATTCTTGGAACCAGAAAAAACAACACATACACTTTAATTTAAAAGAGCTCCCTTGTCTTGAGGGAGAAGTTTGGTGGTCTTCTCTTGGTTTAAATATCGGCACTGAACAAAATGGCAAGAGTGATTATTATGAAAGACCAGTTTTAATATTATATAGAGTAAATCAATACACAGTTTGGTCAGTACCTCTATCTAGTAAAATAAAAACAGACAAATACAGATTTTCTTTATTTACCTTGCCAGCACAGGCAGTTTTGTCTCAGATAAGGACAATTAGTACGAAGAGATTGATGAGAAAAATCACAAAAATAAGTGACGAAGAATTAAACTCTATACTGAGTAAGTATATCGAGTTATTCGTTGGTAAAAAACGAAACCCCGCAAATGCGGGGAATCTCGGAGGCGTCAGCCTACTGTAACGTTATTATAGACTAATAAAAAATAAAATCAATGTCATATAAAAAAGTAAATATTATAATCATATTGGTATTGATAGTAATCATTATTGTTAGGATTATAATTGTTTTAAATTATAGTAATGATGTAATCGTTAACAAGTATGCAGGGGAAGTTGTGCAAATTAAAGGATATATTTCTGATGTACCTCAAATTAAGGACTTCAATCAGGCTTTTACATTTAAAACAGATATAATTAATGACGAAATTGTGGATCTATACATCAGAGTTACCTCAGATAGACATGCCGAGTATTATTATGGTCAAAGACTGTTGATGATGGGTAAGGTAAATTTGCCAAGAAATTTCAAAAGTAATGGGGGAAGAACTTTTGATTATATAAATTTTTTGTTAAAAGATGGAATATATTTTGAAATGAAAAAACCGAAGATTGAAGCGACTGCGCTTTCTGGCGGTAGTTACATTTCTACACAACTATTCGCGATAAAGAAAAAGTTTCTAGATAATATTAAAAAAGTTTTAGGGGAACCACATGCTGCTCTCGCAGGAGGACTTGTGGTGGGGGAGAAGAGTGCGCTGGGCAAGGATTTGATTGATGATTTTAGAAAGGCAGGACTCATCCATATCGTGGTGTTGTCTGGCTACAATATTACTATTGTCGCTGATTCTATAAGGCGGGTGCTAGCTTTCTTGCCAAGAACTATTGGTATTGGTCTCGGAGGGATTGGTATCTTGGCTTTCGGAATTCTCGTTGGAGGAGGGGCTACAGTTGTTCGTTCATGTATTATGGCAGTGGTGGCTTTGTTCGCAGTTTTAATACGAAGGGACTACAATGTTGGGAAGGCTCTTTTCATAGCTGCGTCTTTAATGCTTATCCAGAATCCACTTATTCTTTTCTACGATCCATCTTTTCAACTTTCGTTTCTCGCCACGCTAGGTCTATTATTGTTGTCATCTCCAATAGAGAAAAAGCTTGGTTTCATTACTGAAAAATTTGGGATAAGGGGGCTTGTTGCATCTACGTTAGCTACTCAAATTTTTGTCTCACCATATATTCTATACATGATGGGGCAGTTGTCTATAATAGGGATTATTGTAAATATTCTAGTTCTTCCAATTATACCCTTGACGATGTTCTTTGTTTTTCTTGTGGGCTCTCTGGGATTTGTCTCGTATTTCGCATCAAAAATCGCAGGCTGGATTTCCTATATCCTGCTTTCATATGAACTTTTTA
This sequence comes from uncultured Candidatus Saccharibacteria bacterium, assembly GCA_964468845.1. Taxonomy (GTDB): domain Bacteria; phylum Patescibacteriota; class Minisyncoccia; order Phycocordibacterales; family PALSA-1337; genus CAIOGI01. The sequence continues at coordinate 10,881 of CAYXWP010000027.1, forward strand.
TGGTTCGATTTTTTGCCCACTTACCATTTTCCTCAATTGAACTGCCAAAATTTTCTTTTTGGATTGTCGTCGGATTTTATTCCAGCTATTTTA
>CAYXWP010000028.1:0-10643 GCA_964468845.1 uncultured Candidatus Saccharibacteria bacterium
AGGATACCCCGTACGATCCGCATACGCCTATGCGGGAGTGCGGGGAGGAGGTCATAGTTTGTATTTTTTGCAGGGGCTATTGACTTTTTGGGAATAAGTAGTACCATTTATATCCGGATGTGCACGCAACCCACGCCTTCGGAGTAAGGCGACGTGTGTGTCCAATTGAACAAAAACAGCAGCAAAACAAAAGTCGTATGTCATACAGAGGTCCCGCAAGTTTGTCAGAAATCCTGCCATCCAAAGTAGTCACAAGGAAACAGCGAAAGCGGTCTATAATTCCTTCGCTGAATTGGAGGCTGAGAAGCCGAAGAGCCCGGCCTCTCACAGAGAAGCAGAAGGCAGCCGCCGAGGCTTTGGCGGAGGAAAAGAGAGTTCGGGCGAAGTTGCCTGAAGCACCCCTAGGCCATCGCCGGTTCAAGGTTCGTCGCATGGCAGCTTAAGTTTCACCCCCCCCTAGCGATCAGCGCTTCGGGGGTTCGTTTTTTTATATAATTCATGCGGCGCCCCTTCTTTTGTTTTTTGTGTTAAAATAATATCTATAAAGATCTATATTTATGAATGAAGAAAGGATTACATATTTTGGACAAACTGATGCTCGAAATAAAAAGGTAACCTTTGGTATTAAAGCAAAGGACAGAACTAAACACGTATATGTCATTGGAAAGACTGGTATGGGAAAGTCTACTTTGCTTGAGAATATGGCAGTGCAGGACATTAAGAACGGAGAAGGAATGGCCTTTATCGATCCGCACGGAAAGACTGCTGAATTGCTTTTGGAATATGTTCCTGCCGACAGACAGAAAGATGTCGTATACTTTGCGCCTTTTGATATGGACTACCCGATTTCTTTCAATGTACTTGAAAGCGTAGATCCAGACAAAAGACATCTAGTGGTTTCGGGTCTCATGAGTACTTTTAAAAAAATATGGCAAGATGCATGGTCAGCCAGAATGGAATATATTTTGACGAATACTTTGCTTGCACTTCTTGAATACCCCGATGCGACATTGCTCGGTGTAAATAGAATGCTTTCCGATAAACAGTTTCGTAATCAAGTCATTGCACATGTTACTGACTCTGCGGTGAAGGCCTTTTGGACACAGGAGTTTGCAAACTATACAGAAAGAATGGCTGCTGAAGCGGTGCCAGCGATTCAGAACAAGATCGGACAGTTCACCGCCAATGCTTTGATCAGAAATATGATTGGTCAGCCGAAATCGTCTTTTGATATTAGAAAAATGATGGATGAGGGTAAGATTTTTATAATAAACCTTTCAAAGGGAAGAATTGGAGAATCAAATGCAAACCTTCTCGGCGGTATGCTAATTACAAAGATATATCTTGCGGCACTTTCTAGAGCAGATATTCCAGATCGTGTCTTGAAAACTTTGCCGAACTTCTATCTCTTTGTGGACGAGTTCCAGTCATTTGCTAATGAAAGTTTTGCAGATATTTTGTCTGAGGCCAGAAAATATAAATTAAATCTAACAATTGCTCACCAATATATTGAGCAAATGGAAGAGGAGGTGAGAGCAGCTGTATTCGGTAACGTTGGAACGATGATTGTCTTTCGTGTGGGTGCATATGATGCTGAAGTTTTGGAAAAAGAATTCATGCCACAGTTTACCGCTGAGGATATTGTGAACCTCGGTATCTATCAGACATACCTTAAATTGATGATTGACGGCATTAGCTCACAAGCTTTTTCTGCCACGACTTTGCCGCCGATCGCAAAGCCAGAAAGCTCAAGTATGAAGGAGGTTATTGAAATGTCTAGAAAACAATTTGCAAGTCCACGTGCAGATGTTGAAAAGAAAATTGATGAATGGATGGCACCTATAAAGCCTCCACAAAAAACTGGTGGCGCTGGTGGAGTTGGCGGATCAGGTGCTACGGCAGGGGCTTCTCGTCCTCCATTGCAGACCCCTGTAGTTTCGAAACCTGAAATTCACGTCCAGCAGGCACCTTTGCCGGTGAATAGTCATGAAGTTAAGGTTGACCATGCACATGTTGCGGAACATAAAACCGAGCAAAAGGTTGAGTATAAAGTTGAACATAAAGTAGCTCCTCCGCCATCAGTTCCTAAAGCAGTCACAAAGGCTCCAGAAGTCGTTCAGCCATTCAAAAAAGCTTTTCAGGAGATAAAGATTGAAGAAAAACCTGCAGCACAAACTTATGATCAACATATTTCTGCACACAGTAGTATTCCTTCACGTAAACCTGTCTCTCTGGATTCATTAAGTCAAAAAAGTCATCCTAGAAGCACTGTGAAGCAAGCTCAGCCAGAGAGAGTTAATGATTTAAAGAATGCTTTGGCATCAATATTAAAAACTGCACAACAACCTATGCACACTCAACCCACAGCAACACAATCAGCAGAAAGCCAACATCAGAACCACCACCCTCATCCAAGAGAAATTTCAGAAGAAAAGCTTAGGGAAGTGTTGAAGGTGGAATAACGGGGTATTAGATAATTGAATAAAAAGTTAGCTTTTTATACTAGTTTTTTCGTGATTCTGGTGTAAAATATGCCCATGAAGTATCACCTTTTCATAGACGAATCAGGGGATCCAAGCTTGAGCTCAGTCAATGCTGATTTTCCTGTTTTTGTATTGCTTGGATGCTTGTTTGAGGACTTTGCATACCAAGAGATTTGTGAAAAAATAACAGAACTCAAGAAAGAATTTTTTGGATGTGAGCATGCCATTCTACATAGCCGTGATATTCGAAAATGTGAAGGTGTTTTTGTAAAGCTTTTTGATCTCGAAATTAAGAAGAAATTTTATATGAAATTAAATTCCATTCTTGAAAATGGAAACTACGTCGTCATTTCCGTTGGTATCAACAAGAAGGAATTTATTGAAAAGTATGGGAAAATTGCTGATGACCCGTACGAGCTGTCACTTTCATTTTTGCTGGAGCGAGCTGTGATGGAAATTGATAAGGGAGATAACATGATGCACATCACTCTTGAGAGTCGGGGTAAAGTAGAGGACGAGATAATTCAGAAACGTTATAACCGTCTTCTTGATAATGGAAGCAGCCATATAACTCCCGATAGATTTAAGAAGAGATTGAAAAAAATAGAGTTTAAGAAAAAGAAAGAGAATGATTGCGGACTACAGATGGCTGATCTTTGCGCCTACCCTGTAGCCAGACATATTATAAATCCAAAAGAACCCTATCCCGCCTATGACATCGTTGAGAAAAAGTTTCGTAAAAACAGTTCAGGATCATTTGTGGGGTATGGTTTGAAGATATTCCCCTAGGCAGAGGAGAGGGATGCGAGATAGAATGCAAAAAGTCCCTTGCGGGACCTCGTGCCGATCGGGGACACCCCAATCCATAGTATTATGCTAGCCTACCGTAGTTTTAAAGTCAATCCTTGCGGGTCTTTGCTCGTCTTTGTACTGGCCTTGTTTAAGTCTTCAAATACGACAATAGTATACGTATATATGCCTTTATAATGCCCACATAGGGTCTTTTGTACTGTTTGGCATATACTTTCACTATTTCAAGTATTTCGCGTGCTGTGGTCAACCTCTTTGTGTGGGTGATATTACCACCATGTATTCTGTAGCCCGATAGTATTTGAGGAATATTTGTGAATTTATGCTTCGTTCCAATCTTTAACCACAGATCATAATCATCACATATTTTATAATCAGTTGAATAACCTCCGCATTCTAGTGCAACTTCTTTTCTAAAGAGTAGGGTAGATTGAGCAAAAGGATTGTATTGAAGTATTATATTTCTAATAACTGAATCATAAACAGGGAATAGGACTTTTTTTATCGGTTTTGATTGTGAATCAATGTGCATTATTCCTCCACCGAGAAGCGCATAGTCTGGATTTGCATCCAAGAATTCAACTTGTTTTTTTAATTTATTTAAATCCATCCAGAAGTCGTCACTATCAAGAGGGGCAATGTATTTTCCTTTTGCGAGCTTCAGTCCTTTATTACGTGATCTTGCTATACCAAGATTCTGTTCGTTTCTCGAGTATTTTATTCGCGCATCTTTTTCAATATACCCCTTCACGATTTCTCCTGTTTTGTCTTCAGATGCATCATCAATAACTAGTATTTCATAGTCAGTAAATGTTTGTGCAAGAGCACTGTTGATAGCCTCACGAATAAACTTCTCCCTATTGAAGGTAGTTATTATTATTGATACTTTCGGATTGTTCGGATTATTTAAATCTTGTGCCATGTGCTTGGGATTATGTCTTTATAGCTCTTTTGGTCCTTTAGGGTCCATTTACTTGGAGCTACCACTATTTTATCATGATTTTGATTTAGCCATGCACCCCACCATCCAAATGAAGAATTGGCTATGATATTGTGTCTGCACTGGCTCATGAGAACAAGTTCTTCATAATCAGGAATTTTTGGTGTAGAAACATATGTTGAAGGATAGGGAATTGTTATGTTTTCCTTTACCCAAGCAATGTCGTCGGAGAAGACGAAGATGTGGGGGTCACTATTAATTTTTGTTGATATATACTCCAGAGCTTTTGCGTAGTACTCAGGATCACATGTTCCCCAGTATTTATTTGTTGCTTTGTCATTGGCATAGTCACCACGGCGGACGTGAAGGGAGATGGAGATTGTTGCAGATTTAATCGCATCTGAAATTTTTTGTGCAGGAGAAGAAAGTAGAGATTTTAAGGTTAAATCAGATCGGATTCGTTCTTCCTTATCAATGAAATTTCTTTCAGTTTGAAAGAAACCGTCGAGATGGAGTGATTTTTTGTAGTTGAAAATTCTTTTATTAAAACCAGTATTAAACTGTCTAAGTACCTTCACCTTAAAAAATCTCCAACCCTTTGAAAATATAGCGAATGGATATTTTAATTTTTTAATTTCCTCTCGAGTAGCAATTTCTGCTTCTATTTTAAATGAGGATAGGGCATAACGGCGCATTGTATCTATTCCGTTATTTTCACCATAGCCGGTTATATCAAGCTTTAGTTTCTCAACTCCTACCCCAGCTTCCTTGAGGTTGTTTTGATCTTGTCTGCGTAGCTGAAGAGCCCTTCCCGTTGCATATTGGAAGAGTTGATTACCGAGGCCGCCTTTTAGGTTGATTATGATCATGGGTTTATTAATTGTTTGATTGTATCAAATCCGATATCAAGCTTGTCTTTTCCTTAGGGACAAATAGGAAATTTGTATAGGTGTATGGTGGTTTTATTTCACATTTTTCAATATAACCATCATCAGACATTTTATATGACTCATAATTTGATTCAAATAATTTAGCAGATGATTCCTTGCAGTTATCTGACCACTGTTCGTCGCCAGCCATCTCCAGAGTGATTAATGGTCTTGTGCTTCTTAATGTTTCAGATAGGCCATCAAGTATCTTGTGTTCAAAACCTTCTGCGTCTAGTTTGATAAAGTCAGGAATAATCGAATTTTTGCCAAAAAACGTATCAAGGTTTATTATTTTTGCAGTGATTTTTTGAGGTTTAAATTTTAGCATTGTCCCTTCTTTGCTTGCACTGTTATATGCGCCATATCCTGGGCCATAGTCGGAAAAAGTTATTTCGCCATCGATATCAGAAACGCCTGCATTAATTGCCAGTACATTCATTAAGTTAAAAGTATTTTTTTGTAAAAGTTCATACGTCCACGGAGTCGGTTCAAAAGAATATACTTTTCCTTTTCCGCCCACAAGATGACTTGTAAGCATAGAATAGAAACCAATATGCGCCCCAACATCTATGAAGGTCGAACCTTCCTTTAAGAATCTAAGCAAAAACGAGGTTAGGTTTGCTTCACAGTATCCATAATAATAAAAGGTGTTCGCTTCTGGCAGGAAGCCTGTCATTGTATCGCCCCATAAGGTTTTAAAAGATATTTTAAACGGTTTTATGTGACTTATTGTTGCCAGAATGTAATATGGAAAAGCATGTAGTGGATCCTTGAAAAGACGGGGAAGTCTATTCAAAGGACGAAGTTTTTCGTTTTTGACTACTACATTGATAATTTTAGTTTTTTGTTCTGGAAGCATAATTTTTTATATTATAAATCACCCTTTATTATTTCTGTAAAACGACTTTTTAATACATACTCGGGGATATTTTTTTTGTTGTTTACGCCACTATATAAGTTTAACCATTCAGAAAATGTTAACTCCCTATCATTTCTCATTTCATTGTAATTAAGTCTTCTGTGTTCATGGGTCCTAAAGTATTTATGCCAATATAGATCGATATCTTGCGAATTGAATACACAAAAATTTTCTGCATACGTTTGCCAACTATCAGCCAGGGTCCATTGAAGTTCTTTTCCAATCTTTTTTAAATAATTTGCTGATAGATAAACTTCAGCAAATTTTGACTGTGACCATTCTCCAATTATCTTGCTGACCTCTACATTTTTTCTAGTATCAAGTTCAATATCCCAATATTTTATAATATCATTTATTGTGCCAAACATCACCAAATCAGTAACACTGTATGGTCTATATTTATATGTATTTAGACTTGGAAAGGCAATTCTTTTTGTTTGATTTGTAATCAAGTTTATTGGAAAAGTTTCAAGTAAGTTTATTAGGAATTCTATAGAGTTTTGATTATAAATTCTTGTATCTGTTCTAGTCTTTAAAATATAATTCATTTTTAATTCCTCAGACTTTTTTATAGCACTTTTTGTTGATGTTATTTGATAATTAATGTTAGCAATACCTGGATATGTTGGCTTTTTATTTAGAATTATTTCAATATTTTCCTTCTTAAATTCATCAATATAATTTTTATCTTCATCTTCCCATGTTGAAAGAATAATTTGATAATTACTAAATATCTTTTTATATATTTTGACTGTATTTAACGTAAAATTGTCCCTTTTAAGTAAGGGACCTTGAATTATAATTGCAACTTTTGAATATGATTTTAATGTATCTGCTTGTAGATTATAATTTAAAGAAAATTTTGGTTTGAGATGATATGTTATATAGCTAGACAAAACATTTTCGACGGCAGAAATAATCAAATCTTTATAATTTAGTATTTTTTTTGCGAAGGACTTTGCAATTTTCATTTTATTTTATTTAAGATTCTATTAATTAAATCTGGGTAATCTGTGCATATTGCATCAGGTTTTAATTTAATTATTTCTCCTAATCTTGTTTCTAATTTTTCTCTATCTTGTGCGTCTTGATGTGATTCATCACCCAACAGATTGGGGGACGTTGTGTGTAATTCTGGTGAAACTAATGCAATTTTAAAATTATTATTTCTAAGTTTTTCAAATATTTCCTTATTATATAAACTTTTTGTATTATTATTTTCATCTGTTCTATCCCATTCATCAAGCCAAACCCATCTAAATAATTCTTTATGAATAATTGCTTCATCAATTGATATTAATGTATTACCAACAACATTATTATAACGCTTTATATCATTATCGTGTGCTATCGATGGGGCTAATTGTATATTAATAATTTGTTCTTTTAGATACATAGCAGTATCTATTTTAATATCAAAAATAATAAGTTTACTAACCGCAAATGAATACTTTGTTAATTTTTTAATTATGATATCCAGATACTTCTTTTCTTGAAATTTACTCTTTAAGTGTAGAAAATGAAGATCAGATTTCGAGGATTCGATAAGTCCCATCAATTCATTAAATGTACATACTCTACATTCATTTAATTTAATTTTTTTAATTTCTGATAAATTCATTTCAGAAAATAATCTTCCATCTTTACCATTTGTAATTCTATTAAGACCACTATCGTGGAAAATTATTATTTGATCATCTTTTGTAAAATTAATATCAAATTCTATACCGACACCTCTTTTTATTTGATCAGCAAATGCCTCATATGTGCTTTCTGTTGGAAAGTTTTCATTTTCTGGTTCAAGACCACGATGAGTTATTATTCTAATCATTCAGGTTTTATAGCTTAACTTTTCCTTCCTCGAGTTTTTTTAGAAAACTATTTAAATCTTCAGGTGTACCTAATCCATGCATTTTTTCTATATCAATATCATATATGCCAATTTTTTTATTTTCTAGAATAAGTTCATTGTAAACAGGGCATACGTAGAATTCTTTATTAAAGCGAATATCTTTCATAATCATATTCTTTGCTCCATTAACATAATCGGAACCTTTATTAAAATAATAAAGACCTACAGTTGCTTTGTCTGAAATAACTTTCTTTTCTGCAACTTCTGTAACAACACCTTTTTTATCTATCCGTGCATAACTCCACTTGGGATGTGAAGAGGGAAAGGTCATTATTAAACCATCTTTTTTTTCTTTTCTCCCATTTTTAATATAGTCATTAATATCAATTTCAATAAATTGATCAGAATTTGCAATTAATAAATTATCATCATTATTTATAAAGTTTAAAGCTGTTAAAACAGTGCAAGCCGCTCCTTCTGTTATACCATCTATTTGAATGATTTCAAATTTATTATCTGTAGCATTTTTTAGAATATTATATAGGTCGTATTTTTCATAATGTTCTTTTTGACAAATAAAAATGAATTTATGATCAAAACTTGGTTTAAGATTATTAACAACAACCTCGATCATAGTCTTACTGCTAACTTCAATTAATGGTTTTGGAAATGCATAACCTGCATCTTGGAATCTTGAACCGCGTCCTGCCATTGGAATTACAATATTTAACATATATTTGTTTATTATTTAATAATATACTTATCATTTTTTGCTGAAGGTGTTTTTATTACTGCAGTATATCCTGATTCAAGGCATTTAAATTTTGACGCCTCTCCTATTTCAAGTAAAACAATGTCACCTTCAACTAAAATTTTATTATTCATTTCAAATTTTCCACTTATTACAACTGAAATTTCTCGAGCTACTTTGTGGTAATGATTATCTTCTTCGTCTCCAGTCAGATATTTCTTTACACCAAATTCAAATTGACTAGTTTGAAAAACAGCTGGTTCAAAGTCTCCAACAATCCAACCTCGTGTAAATTGTTCTAATTTTAATATTTTCATATTATGTCTTTAAATAAAGATAGATGAACATCTTGAATTCCTTTTACTTCGTAAACTATTGCTCCACTTGCTTTTGCAGATGCTATACCGTGTGGTGAGTCTTCTACAATGATCACTTCTTCTGGCTTCACATTAAATTTTGAAAAAGCTTCCAAATATATTTCAGGATGAGGTTTTGGATTTTTTATTTCATCATTGCCTATAATTAAATCAAAAAAATCAAAGATTTGTGCAGATTTTAGCATAAGATGCAAAGTTTCTTTTGTTGAATTTGAACAACAACCAATTAACAATCCTTGATTTTTTAAATATTTTAACATGATTATTTTTGAGTAATCAGGTATACAATATTTTGGAATAATTTCCTTCGTATACTTTTGTTTGATCAAATTTATTGTTTCTTTAAGTCCAGAGGGAAGTCGACCTTGTTCTTCGAGCTTATCTATTTTTTTTCTTGTTGGAAGTCCATTAAAATATGAATTGTGTTCGTCCTTGTTTATTCTTGCACCAAATAACCCCAGGGCTTTGTTTAGGGATTCAAAATGCCCCTCCGGCATATCTACCAGTACTCCATCTAGGTCAAATATAATCGCTTTTATCATAAGACAAATTATAGTTGAAAATCAAGGTTTTTTCAACTATAAATTTAATTTTACAGTTATATTGGTTTACAAATAAAGTCTTCCTCACAATCATAATGAAGTTCACAAATATAAGGTGCAATACTACTTACAAGTATTGGTAATTGAGTTTTATCTTCTGGTTTGTGATATGCAGACATAGCAATAACTGGTCTATATTTTTTTATTGTTTCTGTTGCACCTTTTATTATATCAGCTTCATATCCTTCCGTGTCCATTTTTAAAAAGTCCATTTTAATATTTAAGGAATCTATAGTTTTCATCTCAACAGGGATACCTACATCACCGATATAATTGCGTCCACTAAAATTACCCAAATCAACGATATTAACACTTTCATTTATTGAACCTAGGGCATAATTAAAACACTTTATATTTGAGTATTTAGCCGTGTTTTCTTGTAATTTCTTGAAAGTTGATGGTGTTGGTTCGAATGCATAAATTGTGGCATCAGGATGCTTTTGTGCTGCAAATATTGAAAATACACCAATATTTGCTCCTGCATCAACAACAATTGCTTTTTCTTTTATTAGCTCAACATGATATTGATTATATATTACTATTCCTCTCTCAAACTCTGTAAAAGTTCTAAAATAATTTGGTAACATAAGCTGAATCATTACCCAAAAAGATATTTTCTTTGATAAAAAATCTTTAATTGCTTTTTTCCTATTCTTAATATGTTCTTTCATTATTTATTTTGATTATTAATTGTAATAAATTATATATCTTCTTTAATCAATTTTCAACTTTTTTACCTTAACATAAATGTTAAATTAATATATAATATGTAAATGAATGAACAAAAAAATGCTAGTGATGTGCCTGTGCTTCTTATGCTCTTTAATCGTCCAGAACATACTAGGAAAGTATTTGAGAAATTAAGAGAATCCAAACCCAAAAGACTCTTTGTGGCAGCTAATGGACCGAGAACAGATACACCAACTGATATTGAACTATGTAAATCTGTAAGAGATATTTTTAAGGATATCGATTGGGAG